>HF987842.1:4102-32250 GCA_000431135.1 Clostridium sp. CAG:590 | reverse complement strand
GATTTCGGACCGGAAGCAGCAGATAAGAGGAAAGCAAAGAAGGCAAAGAAACCATCGAATGGCAAATTGAAAAAGGTTGGATTGTTGCTTGGATCTGCAGCCGTATTTGGTTTGGTTGCAGGTGGCGTGATGGTAGGCGTGAATGCAGTAGGCAATAAAGTGCTTGGCAATAATAGTAAGAATAAGACAGAGATTGCGGCAGTTACCACAACAAATACTGGAACTTCTTCATCAGGCGAGAATGATGTTTCCGGTGTAGTATCCAATGTAATGCCATCAATGGTGTCTATTACGAACACATCCGTTCAGACAGTAAGATCCTGGTTCCAGTCATATGAACAAGAGGTACAGGGTTCCGGATCCGGTATTATTATCGGGCAGACAGATGATAGTGTGTTAGTAGCAACCAATAATCATGTTATCGAGGGTGCCAAAGAGATCACGGTTGCATTCTGTGACGAGACAGCCGCAGCCGCAACAGTAAAAGGTTCCGATTCTTCTGCTGACTTGGCAGTCCTTGAGATCAAGACATCAGATATGGAATCGGATACACTTTCTAAGATCAAAGTTGCTGCATTGGGTTCTTCCGACGATTTGAAGCTGGGTGAGTCCGCAATTGCAATTGGTAATGCATTAGGTTATGGACAGTCCGTAACGGTTGGTCATATCAGTGCTTTGGATCGTGAAGTAGATACAGAGAATAATCAGACGATGAAGATGTTACAGACAGATGCAGCGATTAATCCGGGTAACAGTGGTGGTGCATTACTGAATTCAAAAGGTGAAGTTATTGGTATCAATACTGTCAAATACGTAGATAGCAAAGTGGAAGGTATGGGATATGCGATTCCGATTTCTACAGCCATTCCAATCATCAATGATCTGATGAATCAGGAAGTCATTGCAGAGAGTGAGCAGGGATATCTTGGTATTCAGGGCAATGACATTACGGATGAACTGAACAGTAACTTTAACATGCCATCCGGTGTATATGTATCAAAGATTGTAGAGGATTCACCGGCAGACAAATGTGGATTAAAAGCAGGAGATATCATTACTAAGTTTGCAGATCGTGATGTAACAAGCATGGAGACTTTACAGAATATCCTTTCCAATAAGAAGGCAGGAGAAGAGATTGAGATGGTTGTCCAGCGTAGTAATGAAAAAGGCGAATACAAAGAAGTAACCTTGAAAGTTACATTAGGTGCAAAGAAGGATATGCCGGAAGATTCGAAGAAGACAACAGAGCAGAGTACAGAACAGACGAATACAGAGCAGGATATTCAGCAGGGAAATGAAATGACACCGGATGAGTTTTTCGATGAGTTCTTCAATAATTAAAAAGAGCAGAGGTTAATAGAGATGCCGTATGTGTGATCGAAAGATTACCATACGGTATTTTTTTGTGAAGAAAATGTGAATTGATAAAAATTCTTCCTGACAAGTATTGACCAATGGTCATTTTTGTAGTATATTCTCTTTTAGAAAAATGAACAATGGTCATTTTTGAAAGGAGAGATAAGGAATGATAGCAGTAGGTAAATGGATTACAAAGCACAAAGCGCTTATCATAATTCTGAGTCTTTTGTTAATAATCCCATCTGTGATCGGAATGGCAAAGACAAGAACGAATTATGATCTGCTAAGCTATTTACCAGATTCATTAGAGACGGTATCCGGACAGGATATTATGGTTGATGAGTTTGGAATGGGTGCATTCTCCATGGTAGTTGTAGAGGATATGGACATGAAGGATGTCGCTGCCTTGGAAGAAAAGATCAAGAAGGTAGAACATGTAAGTGATGTGATCTGGTATGATAGTATCATGGACATTACGGTTCCGAAGGAAATGCTTCCAAAGGATATTCAGGAAGCGTTATTTAATGGCGATGCAACGATGCTGATCGTATTATTTGATGATACAACATCTGCAGATAATTCGATGCAGGCAGTTACGGAACTTCGTAAGATTGTAAGTGAGAAATGTTTTATTTCCGGTATGACTGCATTGGTTACGGATATTAAGAATCTTGCTCTTTCGGAGATTCCGATTTATGTTGTGATTGCAGCAGTATTTACATTAATCGTATTGATGATCACAATGGATTCTTTCCTGACACCATTTATATTCCTGGCAGGAATCGGATTAGCAGTATTATATAATTTAGGAAGCAACTACTTCCTCGGCGAGACAAGTTACATTACAACAGCATTGACTGCGGTATTGCAGTTAGGTGTTACAATGGATTACTCCATCTTCTTATTGGAGAGCTACCGTGCGAATAAGTTGCGATTCCCAGATGATAAGGAAAGAGCAATGGCACATGCAATATCGAATACATTTGTTTCTATCTGCGGTAGTTCATTGACAACGGTTGCAGGATTTGCAGCATTGTGTGCGATGACCTTTGCACTTGGACGCGATTTGGGAATTGTAATGTCGAAGGGTGTTATCATTGGCGTTATCGTTTGTGTAACGTTGTTGCCATGTTTGATCCTGGTATTTGAAAAATGGATTGACAAATTCGGACACAAGCAATTACTTCCAAACTTTCATAAGACTTCTGATGTGATCATTAAAGGAAGATGGGTTGCGTTGTTGGTGTTTGCAATCGGTATTGTTCCGGCAGCATATGGTAACAACCATGTATCGATCTACTATAATCTGGACAAAGGATTACCAGAGACGATTCAATCAACGGTTGCAAATAAGAAACTGGAAAAAGAATTTAATATGAATGTCATGCATATCGTTATGCTGCCGTCCAACTTAGACTCTAAGGTTAAGACGCAGGCAATTAAAGATATGGAAAATGTTGATGGTGTAAAATGGGTAATCGGAATGAATTCGGTATTAGGTGCCAGTGTTCCGGAGTCCATGGTACCCAAAGATATGAAAGAGATGTTAGCAAGTGATAATTACGAGTTGATGTTTGTCTGCTCAAATTACAAGACTGCATCCGATGAAGTAAATAAACAGATCGATTCCCTTAACAAGATTGTAAAGGGTGTGGATAAGAAGGGTATGGTCATCGGTGAGGCACCGCTTACCAAAGACCTGATGGATGTAACCAATGTGGATCTGAAGAATGTAAACTATTTGTCAATCATTGCAATCTTCCTGATCATTATGTTTACATTTAAGTCCATTTCCTTACCGGTTATTCTGGTTGCTGTAATTGAGTTTGCAATCTTCCTGAATATGTCGTTCCCGTATTATTCGCATACGCCGTTAGTATTCGTGGCAAGTATTGTAATCGGAAGTATTCAGTTAGGAGCAACGGTTGATTATGCAATCCTGATGACAAGCCGTTATCACAAAGAGAGATTGAATGGTAAGGATAAGAAAGAGGCGATTTCAATTGCACATAAAGCTTCTATTAAGTCCATTATCATAAGTGGTTCCTGCTTCTTCGCAGCAACGTTTGGAATTACGTTATATTCTAGTATTGATATGATCGGTTCCATCTGTACATTGCTTGCAAGAGGAGCTGTGATCAGTGTATTGGTTGTTATCTGTATATTACCTGCAATGCTTTGGGTATTTGATCCAATCATATGTAAGACGAGTTGGAAATTACGTCACGTTGCGATTGGTAAACATGCAGCAGAACAGAAATAGAGTAGTAAATGAAAGATCTGAAGGAGGAATTGTTATGAGATATTTAAAAAAGACTTGTGCAGTAACATTAAGTGCGGCAATGGTATTAGGTCTTGCAGCAACAGCAGGTAATGTTTCTTATGCTGCAACAAATGTAGAAAAAGAAGAAACCGTTTATGTGAATCTGGATTCGGATGGAACAGTCGATGATGTGACGGTTTCAAACTGGTTAAAGAATGTAACAGGTACCAGTGATGTTCAGGATGTATCTAATCTGAAAGACATTAAGAATGTAAAAGGGGATGAAACATTTACCCAGAATGGTGACAAACTCACATGGAAAGCAAATGATGCAGATATCTATTATCAGGGAACTACAGACGAGAAACCACCGGTTAATGTGAAGATCTCTTATCAGTTAGATGGAAAAGATATCAAAGCAGAGGATCTGGCAGGTAAAAGCGGTAAGTTGAAGATGACCATTCAATATGAGAATAATTCAACATTCGAAGATGAAGTGGATGGCAAAAATGTCAAGATGAATACACCATTTTTGATGGCATCCGCAGTTATCCTTCCGGTTGATACATTCTCAGAGGTAACGGTCAGCCAGGGTAAACTGGTATCCGAAGGAAGTAACCAGATTCTGGTTGCTTATGGAATGCCAGGATTAGCAGACAGCCTGAATCTTACCGATGATATGAAAGATGAGATGAACGAAAAGTTAGGAGATACGGTTACAGTGGAAGCAACAGTAAAGGATTTCTCTATGGATTCGATTTATACGGTTGCAAGTTCAAGTGAGTTCTCTGACATTGATTTAGATGATGACAGTGATATGAACGATTTGGAGGATGCTGTAAATGATTTAGCAGATGCAACAGACGAATTGATCTCCGGTTCTTCTGATCTGTCAGATGGTCTGACTACATTGAAGGATAACTTCAAGACATATGCAAGCGGTGTAGGAGATGTCAGCAAAGGTGCATCGGATCTGTCAACCGGTGCCGGCAAATTAGCAAAAGGAATCAAGCAGTATACGAATGGTGTTACGACATTAACTAATGGAGCCGGTCAGTATGTATCCGGAGCAAATCAGTTAGCTTCCGGTGTGACACAGTATATATCCGGAGAGAAAGTGCTAGATGATGGTATCAGTAAGTTATATAATAGTGCAAAGAATTTCCCGGCAAAGTATAGTGATTTTGATGCAGGTTTGAATGACTATGTTAATGGAGTAAATGGTATTCCAACTACAATATCAAAAAAAGTTGGCGATATTACAGACGGATATGAGACGGCAGTAGGTGCAGCTGATACGGCAACGGCTGTTGCAGCTGCAAAGAAAGCAGCGGATGCTGCAATTGATGCAACTTCGTTAGATGCTACTGCCAAAGATGCATTGAAATCGGATATTGAGAAAGCGTTGACAACCGCAGCAGTAGCACAGAGGACTTATGATAAGGGAGTGACAGAAGCTGTGACGGCGAATGTAAAATCAAAAGGAATGAGTGATCTTAATTCCAAGTTTGCAGAGTTAGCAGAAGGCGGTAATGAATTAGTTACCAACTCAGCAACAATCAAAGCCGGTATAGCAGCGGTCGGAAGTGGTGCAAAAGATCTGTATGATGGAGTGAAACAATTAAGCAGTGCAAATGATACCTTACTGAAAGGTGCAACTACCTTATCAAAGAGTGGACTTTCTTTGACAGATGGTATTAAGACATTGACAGGCAGTACCAAGACATTAACTTCTTCTGCAAATCAGTTATCGAATGGTGCATCCAAACTTTCAAAAGGTGCATCCAAGTTAGATAGTGCAACCAAAGAGGTTAGCAGTGGTGTAAACAAATTACAGGATGGTTCTGTAACATTGTTAGACGGTATGAATCAGTTCAAGGACGAAGGTACCGGAAAACTTCAGAACGAATACAACGGTAAGATTAAAACAGTAATGGATCGCTTTAAAGCAATCACTAAGGATGCAGATGATTATAAGTCATTTTCCGGTATTGCAGATGGTATGGACGGCAGTGTAAAATTCATTTTCCAGACTGCTGAGATCAAATCAGACGATAAATAATTAAGAATTTGCTCACTAGCAGGAGGGTTTGTAATGGGAAAGGTTGAGGATAATAAAAAGAAAAAAAAGAATGCAATCGTGGATTCGGCATTTTCACTGTTTATCCAGAATGGGATTAATGAGACCTCCATTGCGGACATAATGAAAAAAGCAGAGTTGGCGAAGGGGACATTCTACCTGTATTTCAAGGATAAATATGATGTACGGGATTACCTGATCCGGAGAAAAGCGGCACAGATATTTGATAAGGCAAGGGTTGCTTTGGTAGAGAGTGAGATTAAGGACTTTGAAGAGCAGATCATATTTATAGTAGATCACGTTTTGAATCAGTTAGATGATAATAAAATGCTGCTCAAATTTATATCGAAGAATCTTTCCTGGGGCATCTTTACACACGCACTTGAAAATATGCCAATGGAATCCGGTGAGACTGCAGTGCTTTTTGTGAGACAGTTGTTTCATGAGGCGGGCAGGAAATTTCGGAATCCGGAAATGTTGATGTTTATGATTGTGGAACTTGTTAATTCTACGGCACATAATGTCATTTTGTATAAAAAGCCGGTGGAACTGCCGCAGTTAAAGCAGGAACTGTATCCGATGATACGACAACTGATCCATAATTTTGAAATAGCCGAATAACAGGCAATAGAATATAAAATAAAAAAGATCGTTCTTTTAAGAAGATTTGCAGACAACAAACTTCTTTGAAGAACGATCTTTTTTTGTAATGTTCATATTTTTTTCACAGGGAAAACATTGACAGTATCGTGAAAAGGCATATAATAAATACTTGCCTAAGGAAACTATTGGCTTTGGCAGATTAGGATAGGAAGGGATGAAACATAAGAATATGGAAAAAATAGTGGTGGAGTTATTCAATCTGTTGCACAGAGTTCACCGCTGCCGGGTTAAATTTCAAAAACAGGGAGATATGGCGAATGTAGAATACTTTATACTGGTGGCAGTTGCAGTAGTGACGCAGAGACGGCCGGAAGGTGTTACCATGAAGGAACTGGCAGATATGAGCCATACAACTATGTCTGCAGCATCGAAGAAGATTCGTATTCTGGAAGAAAAAGGATTGATCGAGAGAAGAACTTCTAAGACCGATCGAAGGAATTCTTACATTACACTATCGGAAAAGGGAAAAGCAATCTGTGAGAAAGAGCGGAGGCGAAAGAACGACTGGTTGTTAAAGGTGATAAGCCAGATGGGGGAAGAAGATATGGAACAGTTGATCACGTTATCCAATCGGATGTTTGATATTATGGAGACGTTAGAAGCAGAAGACAGCGTAGAGAAATCGGAAGGAGAGTAGCCTGTGGTTAAAGTATTAAAGTTTGCGAAGAAATTATGGTATGTCATGTTGCTGATACTTGCATTACTTGTTGTACAGGTATTTTGTGAATTGACATTACCGGATTATACGTCAGATATTGTGGATGTCGGTATCCAGAATAAGGGCGTGGAATATCCGGTACCGGAGAAAATGTCGGAAGAAACATATCAGAATCTTGCGTTATTTTTATCGGAAGATCAGAAGAAGATAATGGATGACCATTATGAGAAACAGAAAGATGTATATGTGGCAGATTTGGGGCAGTTAAAGGATGAAGAACTGACCAGATTAGAAGATGCTATGTCGGATGCGCAAATGATGGTATATCTGTTTACATCGGATAGCAAAGAAGCAAAGCAGATGCAGGAACAGCTCTTGCAATCCATGGGAATACAGGATGAAAATGCAGATATCATGAGTCTGTTAGGTACAATGCCCAAAGAACAGCTTCGGCAGATGACAGAAGGAATCAAAGAAAAGTTAGCGGATTATCCGGAATATATGACAACGGCTATAGGTGTGTCATTTTCTACTGCGGAATATGAAAAATTAGGAATGGATATGGATTCTTACCAGATGGATTACCTTAAGAAGATGGGAGTTAAAATGTTAGAGATTGCCGTGCTTGCAATGCTTGTCAGCATTATGGTTGGCTTCCTGTCTTCTAAACTTGCTGCATACACGGCACAGGATATCCGTGGAAAAGTATTTTCCAAAGTTATGGGATTTTCCAATGCGGAGATGAACCGGTTCTCCACATCTTCTCTGATTACGAGATGTACGAATGATGTGCAGCAGATACAAATGGTACTTACGATCATGTTCCGTATGGTAGCATTTGCACCGATCATGGGAATAGGAGCCATCTGTAAGGTATTGCATTCCACAACTTCTATGGCATGGGTGATCGTGGTTGCGGTAGCGGCCGTTATGTTGCTGATTACGGTATTGATGGTAGTTGCAATGCCGAAATTCAAGATTATGCAGAAGTTAGTGGATAAGCTGAATCTGGTATCCAGAGAGATTCTGACCGGACTTTCGGTTATCCGTGCATTTGGCAGGGAAAAATATGAAGAAAAACGATTCGAGGATGCAAGCAGAAGTCTGATGAAAACGCAGATGTTTACATCCGGCACGATGGCACTCATGATGCCGACAATGATGTTTATTATGAATGGGGTCAGTGTATTGATCGTATGGGTAGGAGCCGGAAAGATTGATGCAGGGGATATTCAGGTAGGTGAAATGATCGCCTTTTTAACATATGCAATGTACATTATCATGAGTTTTCTGATGATCTCTATGGTTTCGATTATGCTTCCGAGAGCAACGGTTGCTGCAGATCGTATTGATGAGGTGTTGCAGTCGCAGACCATGATCTTAGATAAAGAGACAACGGTGGATGTGCCGGACGGAAAGGGAGAAGTTACATTTTCTCATGTATCATTCCGTTATCCGGGAGCCGAAGAGAATGCATTACATGATATTGACTTTACGGCAGAAGCGGGAAAGACAACGGCAATTATCGGAAGTACCGGTTGCGGCAAATCAACGCTTGTCAGTCTGATACCGAGATTATTTGATGTATCAGAAGGAAGTGTCTGTGTAGACGGTGTGGACATCCGTGACATGAAGATGAAGGATCTTCGTAAAATGATTGGATATGTACCGCAAAAGGGTGTATTATTCTCCGGTACGATTGCATCGAATATCCGTTTTGGAAAGGAAGATGCAACACAGGAGGAAGTGGAAAAGGCAGCGATGATCGCTCAGGCAACAGAATTTATTGAAGAAAAAGAGAAACGGTATGACAGTGAAGTTGCACAGGGCGGTAACAATGTATCCGGAGGACAGAAACAAAGACTTGCAATTGCAAGAGCAATCGCAAAGCAGCCGAAAATATATGTATTTGATGATAGTTTCTCCGCATTGGATTACAAGACAGATGCAGCATTGCGGAAGGCTTTGAATTCTGAAGTTGCAGATGCAACCGTTATTATTGTAGCACAGCGGATCAGCACCATTATGCATGCAGACCAGATTCTGGTATTGGAAGATGGCAGAATCGTTGGTCGCGGAACGCACGAAGAATTGCTTGCAGAAAATGAAGTATATCAACAGATTGCCAGATCACAGTTGACACAGAAGGATCTGGAAGGAAAGGGGTGCTAAATATGGAAGAAAACAAAACACCAATGCCACGCAGACGTGGAATGCATGGACGGGGAATGGGAGCACCGGTTGAAAAGGCAAAGGATTTTAGGGGAACATTTCGTAAACTGATCGCATATGTATCAAAATATCATATTGCGTTGATCCTGGTTGCGATCTTTACGATTGGTTCTACGGTATTTAATATTGTAGGTCCAAAGGTTTTGGGTAAGGCAACAACAGAGATTTTTAACGGATTAGTCAGCAAGATACAGGGTGGAAGTGGAATTGATTTTAACAAGATCGGGCATATTATTCTGATCATGCTAGCACTTTATCTCACATCTATGCTTCTTGGCTATGCACAAGGTCTGATCATGACACAGGTAGTACAGCGGATTGCATTCCGTATGCGAAAAGAGATTTCGGAAAAGATCAACCGGCTGCCAATGAATTACTATGATAAGCATAGCTTTGGAGATGTACTGTCAAGAATCACGAATGATGTAGACACATTGACACAGGGATTGAACCAGTCGGTGACGCAGTTAATTTCTTCCTGTGCAACTTTGATGGGAATTCTGATCATGATGCTCAGTATTTCGCCGCTTATGACAGTGATCGCATTGCTGTTACTTCCGGTTTCTGCAATTGGAATTATGTTGATCGTTAAGAATTCACAGAAATATTTCGTCAATCAGCAGAATTATTTAGGAGATGTAAACGGACAGATTGAAGAAAATTTTGGCGGGCATAATGTTGTAAAACTGTTTACAAGAGAAGATCAGGTATTGCAGGAATTTAATGAAATGAACAGTAAATTGTATCATTCCGCATGGAAATCCCAGTTTATTTCCGGATTGGCACAGCCGGTCATGACTTTTGTTGGTAATCTGGGATATGTAGGCGTAGTAATTGTTGGTGGTTATCTGTCAATCAAAGGAACGATTGAAGTGGGTGATATCCAGTCATTTATCCAGTATGTAAAACAGTTTACCCAGCCGATCCAGCAGGTGGCTCAGGTTTCGAATATGTTGCAGTCTACAATGGCAGCAGCCGAAAGAGTATTCACGTTCTTAGATGAAGAGGAAGAGGTACTGACTGCGGAACATCATACTTCAAAAAATATTGAAGATATCCATGGAAATGTCACCTTTGATCATGTCTGCTTCGGATATTATCCGGATAAGATCATTTTGAAAGACTTTTCCGCAAAGGTATCGGAAGGACAGAAGATCGCAATTGTGGGACCGACCGGTGCGGGAAAGACAACACTTGTCAAATTGTTAATGCGTTTCTATGATCTGAATTCAGGCGATATATATATGGACGGAATCAATGTAAAGGAATTTGATAAAGAAGAGATCCGCAATTCGTTTGGAATGGTATTGCAGGATACATGGTTGTTCAAGGGAACAATCATGGAGAATATCCGGTATGGACGATTGGATGCAACGGACGAGGAAGTGATCGCAGCCGCAAAGGCCGCACATGCACATCACTTTATCCAGACGCTTCCGGGTGGCTATCAGATGGAATTAAATGAGGAAGCAAGCAATGTTTCACAGGGACAGAAACAGTTGTTGACGATCGCAAGAGCAATTCTGGCAAATAAGAAACTGCTGATCCTTGACGAGGCTACCTCTTCCGTAGATACCAGAACAGAAGTCCGGATTCAGAAGGCAATGGATAATCTGATGAAGGGACGTACCAGTTTTGTGATCGCACACCGGTTGTCTACCATTCGGGATGCAGATATGATCCTTGTTATGAAAGATGGAGATATCATTGAACAGGGTGATCATGAGGAGTTAATGGCACGCGGTGGATTTTATGCAGACTTATATAATTCACAGTTTGAGGAGACCGCCTGAAAAATAACATTGAAAATGCTGTCTTGCCGGATTAAGGGCAAGGCAGCATTTTTATGTTACAGATGTTGTTCTGCATATTTTAACTGAAGGTAAGAATGAAGTGTTTTGGAGAAGAGATTACAGGTTTCAATTGTTTCGTTACTCCATACATCTTCTTCGGAATAATTAAAAAAGCCAATATATCCGATGGTGGATCCTTTGTAGCTAAATTTACTCTGGATGAATTCCTTTACTCCATAAAAACTTCCTTTTCCAAAGTTGTTCAGACGGATAGAACCGGTGTTGGCAGTGTGATACGTTCCGGTTATGGATAATGTATCTACTTCCTCCCATTGAATGGACGAAAGATTCTCTGTATTGCTGTCGGTATATGGATAGCTGGCAGACTGCCACTCGAAAGTCTTATCTACAAAATTGCGGTCATTCTGATATTCCCATATAGCAATCCGGTCAATGTTCAAACTGTCACCGATATAATTAAGCGCTTTTTGAATACAGTTTGATGTATCTGTATTCTCACATAGTAAGGAAAAGACATTACTTATAATGATCGGATCATAGTTGGAACGATTATCTTTCCGGGCATTGTGGTATTTGGTGCGTTCCAATGTTTCACTATATAGGACATATCCGTTTTTACCATTCAGCTTTGCCTGATATACTGCCTGATCGGCATGCTCTAACAGGTCGCTATATGGGAGTGAAATGTCGGTCGCAGCAATGCCGATACTTAATGTTACTTTTGGTCTGCCGTCTTCTCCGGGGTATTTTCTGCGGAGTTCGCTGGCGTATTTTTCTGCTTTTTCACAGGCAAGAGTGGTGTCTAATACATTTGGAAGATATACAAGGAATTCGTCACCGCCGATACGTCCGACAAATCCGTCATTAAAGGTAAAGCGCATCAGTGTATGTGCAATTTCGATAATTACCTCATCTCCGGTCAGATGGCCAAATGTATCGTTGATGTTTTTAAAATCATCAATGTCAATTAGCAATATAACACCATATGCGCCGGATTGCAGTTCTTTTAAATGTTTGCTGACATAATTCTCCGTTGTGGTTTTGTTCAGCAGACCGGTCATGGCATCAGTCTGTGCACGTTTTAAGAGAGATTCCTGCTCCTTTTTCTGGGCGTCAATGTTACGAAGGACTCCGACAGCGCGGAGCGGATGTCCCTGTTCATCGCGGATCAGAGAATAATTGGAGTAGTGCCATTCGTAGGTGCCTGCACGGTTTTTCAATTTGTATTCGGCATTATGAATAATATCACCACGCTGAGCTGCCTCAAAGATATCTGAGAAGTTCTTTGCAGTGTCTTCCGATACATATTCGGCATCAATGAATTTGCGAAGTGGGTGGCGGTAGATACTCTTGCGGCCGAAGATATTTTCATACTTTTTGGCATATGTTAAGGTATCTGTATCAATCTCATATTCGTAAGGTATTTCTTCGGAAATGTCAGAAATAATCTCATATTTCTGTGCCTCTAAGGAAGCTTTCATTTCGGCATATTTCAAATCAGTTACATCATTTAAAACAAAATTGGCAATTGGAAAATCATCATTTTCTGTTGATTCTAAGCAGGCGGCAACCAGGTTTATCCAACATAAATTACGGGTTTTGTGCCGAATGCGGAATGTAATATCAATCTCGTGATCCTCTAAAAGAGTAGTGATACTGTTCACAACTAATGGAAGATCTTCCTGCGCAATAAGAGGTATAAGACTTTCGCCGAATAACTCTTCATATTCTTCCCTGGAATAGCCAAATAGTTTGAAGTAGTAGTCGTTTGCCCAGATCAGTGTCAGGGAATTATCACAGATATGTTTGCTGAGTCCGCATCGTACAGACTGGGAAAACACCTCTAAATCGGAAAGGGCGCGCTCGCTGACTAAAGCAGCCGTCTCTAAAGAGGAAATGTCTGTACAACTGCATTGTAAGACTTCACGTCCGTCTTTCAGACTAAAAACCTGACCGTTCATCAAAATCTGGAAGATTCTTCCACTTTTTTTCTCGAAACGTACACGGTCACTTGTGAAATTTGAACGCTTGAGCTGAGCAGTAAGCGAACAAATAAAATCTTCATAATCTTCCGGAAAAACGATATTACACAACCTATTATAGTGGCTTTTGATATCTTTTATCTCTAAATGCATCATAGATAAAAATTGTTTGTCGCATTCTAATATTGTGTAGGGTTCTTTTAACGCAATAATAAAAATTCCGGTTTTTCCTTTCTTTTGTTCTGCCATATGTAAACCTCCAATAGAAAATCCTTCTCACCCGTTTGTAATATATCATCTATTTTATTACAGATTTATTATATAATAAAGTCAAATATGACACAAGGAAAAATAATAGACGTTTGTCGAAAAACTCATGAATATTGATTTACAGAAAGCGGCAAAAGTGGTATGATATTACTTAGTGAAGATGTATGAGATAAGGGAGGTTTTTATGAACGTAAAGATTGAACAGTGGATGAACTGGATACTCTATGATGAACTGATGGAAGGCAAGATCAATGCACCGAAACATCTGCTTGGTAATCATGATTATGGAGAAGGTCAGATGATTACAGCGTATAAGCCGCATTCTGTAAGCTGCAAGGTAATCGCACCAACCGGCAAGACAGAATATGAGATGGAGAAGGTAGATGACAAGGGTTTTTATGCATTATATCTTCCTAAGAAGAAGTTTGTTGGTTCGAAGTATCGTTTAGTGACGGATTATCAGGATGGTTCTACTGTCGTATCGGCAGATCCATATAGTTTTGACAGTCAGATCGGTTCTATGGATGTTTATTTATTCTCAGAAGGTAATCATTGGGAGATATATAAGAAATTAGGCGCACATCCTATGAAATTAGACGGTGTAGCAGGTACATATTTTGCAGTATGGGCACCACACGCAAGAAGAGTATCGGTTGTCGGTGACTTTAATATGTGGGATGGAGCATTACATCCGATGCATCTAACGGGATCTTCGGGAATTTACGAATTGTTTATACCGGATGTCGGAGAGGATGCAATCTATAAGTTTAATATTCTGACACGTTACGGTGAGGAGATCTATAAGGCAGATCCATTTGGTAACTGTACACAGTTCCGCCCGGATAATGCCAATGTAGTCAAGGATTTAACCAAATACCGTTGGAAAGATAATGCGTGGATGGAGAAGCGTAAGACTATTACCAGAAATGACGCCATGCGCAAGCCAATGAATATTTATGAGATGCATTTAGGCTCATGGAAGAAGAAAGTAGAGGATGACGATAATGGGTTCTTCTCTTACCGGGAACTCGCACCGATGGTTGCAGATTATGTGAAAGATATGGGCTATACACATATTGAGCTTATGGGAATTGCGGAATATCCGTTTGACGGTTCCTGGGGATATCAGGTAACCAATTATTATGCACCGACCAGACGATATGGGGATCCGGAAGATTTTATGTATTTTGTGGATTACATGCATAAGAGTGGAATCAGCGTGATTTTGGACTGGGTTCCTGCGCATTTCCCGCGTGATGCACATGGTCTTGGCAAGTTTGATGGTATGCCGTTATTTGAACATCCGGATTCAAGAAGAGGAGAGCATCCGGATTGGGGAACTTATATATTTGATTTTGGACGGAATGAGGTATCTAACTTCCTGATCGCCAATGCTGTCTTCTGGGCAAAGGAATATCATATAGATGCACTTCGTGTAGATGCGGTGGCATCCATGTTGTATCTGGATTATGGTAAACAGGATGGCAACTGGCTGCCGAATGAAGATGGTGGTAATGAGAACTATGATGCCATTAAGATGTTAATGAAATTGAATAAGACGATTGAAGAATTAGAGCCGGGTGTGTTTGTAATTGCAGAAGAATCTACATCCTGGGCAGGTGTTACCGCTCCGGTTTCCATGGATGGTCTGGGATTCATGTTTAAATGGAACATGGGTTGGATGAATGATTTTCTGGAGTACATGAAGTTAGATCCATACTTCAGACAGTTTAATCATAATCGTCTGACGTTTAGCCTGATGTATGCATACTCTGAGAACTTTATCTTAGTAATCTCGCATGATGAAGTAGTTCACCTGAAATGCTCCATGATCAATAAAATGCCGGGCTTACATGATGATAAGTTTGCTAACCTTCGTACTGCGTATGGTTTTATGTACGGGCATCCGGGCAAGAAGCTGTTATTTATGGGACAGGAGTTTGCACAGCTTAGAGAGTGGAGTGAGGCACGCAGTCTGGATTGGTATCTGTTAGACGGAGAGGATGCAGCAAGTCACAAGGGAATTCAGAATTATGTAAGAGCTTTGAATCATTTATATAATACTTATGACGCATTTTACTATAATGATCAGGATCAGATGGGATTTGAATGGATCAGCTGTGATGATCCGCAAAGCAGTATTGTATCCTTCATTCGTCGTGGTTCTACTGCTAAGGATCAGTTGTTGTTTGTATGTAACTTTACACCGGTTGACAGAGACGGATTTGTTGTCGGAGTTCCGTGTCCGGGCAAATATACAGAGATTCTGAATTCGGATGCAGAAGAATTCGGAGGAAAAGGAAGAGTGAATGCGAAGCCGGTCAAGGCGGAGAATGAGCCATGGAATGGAAGAGAACAGTCTATTACAATGCATTTACCACCACTTTCCGTAGTGGTATTCCGGTACGATTATGTTGAAAAGAAACAGCCTGTGAAGGCGTTACCCAAGCAGAGCACGGCAAAGGCAAGTGCGACGAAATCTACCACTGCAAAGAAGAGCATACCGAAGAAAAGCAAATAATTGTAATACATTCGGTTCTGCACATTGGCGAATCCCGAAACGATTTGTCGTAAATGTGTGATATTTAACAAGAAAAGCGAAGAAACGCTAGAAAATATCGGCGTTTTTTCGCTTATTTTTTATGGGAATATTCTTGAAAGCCTTGATTCTTTGTGCTACACTTGAAATCGTGCGTAAAAAGGTAGAGAAACACTAGAAGTGTCAGGAGGAAACTATGAAGATCAAAAGAGAAGATATTCGTAACGTTGCGATCATTGCCCATGTTGATCATGGTAAGACCACATTGGTAGATGAATTGTTGAAGCAAAGTGGTGTGTTCCGTGAGAATCAGGAAGTGGCAGAACGTGTTATGGATTCGAACGACATAGAGCGTGAAAGAGGAATTACGATTCTTTCTAAAAATACAGCAGTACATTATAAAGGAACGAAAATTAACATTATAGACACCCCGGGTCATGCCGATTTCGGTGGTGAGGTAGAACGTGTTCTTAAGATGGTAAATGGTGTTATTCTTGTTGTCGATGCATTTGAAGGAGCAATGCCACAGACAAAGTTTGTGTTGAAAAAGGCGTTGGAATTGAATCTGAATGTTATCGTTTGTGTGAATAAGATCGATCGTCCGGAAGCCAGAGTGGAAGAGGTTGAGGAAGAGGTATTAGAATTATTACTTGATTTAGAAGCAACCGATGAGCAGCTGGATTGTCCGTTTGTATATGCATCCGCAAAGGATGGTGTGGCAAAACGTAACATGGATGATGAAGCAGTGGATATGGCTCCATTGTTTGAAACGATCATTGATTATATCCCGGCACCGGAAGGAGATCCGGATGCAGATACACAGATATTGATCTCTACGATTGATTATAATGAGTATGTAGGTCGTATCGGTGTTGGTAAGGTGGATAACGGTACACTCAAATTAAATCAGGAAGTGTTATTAGTCAATGCACATGATGAGAACAAATGCAAGAAGGTTAAGATCGGTAAGTTATACGAGTTTGAAGGACTTGATAAGGTAGAAGTAAATGAGGCGGGTATTGGTTCAATCGTTGCAATCTCCGGTATTGCAGATCTGCATATAGGAGATACACTGTGTTCCGTAGATAATCCACAGCCGATTCCGTTCCAGAAGATATCAGAGCCGACAATTTCAATGAACTTTATTGTTAATAATTCACCACTTGCAGGAAAAGAAGGTAAGTTTGTCACATCAAGACATTTAAGAGACCGTCTGTTCCGTGAGTTGAATACAGATGTTTCTTTGAGAGTAGAAGAAACAGATGATACAGACACATACAAGGTATCCGGACGTGGGGAATTGCATTTATCCGTATTGATTGAGAATATGCGCCGGGAAGGTTATGAATTTGCAGTCAGTAAAGCAGAAGTAATTTATCATACGGATGAAAAAGGAAAGAAGTTAGAGCCGATGGAGATCGCGTACATTGATGTACCGGAAGAGTTCTCCGGTACGATCATCAGTATGTTAAATGAGCGTAAAGGTGAATTACAGGCAATGACCCCGGCACATGATGGGACGGTTCGTTTGGAGTTTAATATCCCTGCTCGCGGATTGATCGGATTCCGTGGAGATTTTATGACATCTACAAAGGGAACAGGTATTATCAACACCATTTTCAACGGATATGGCCCTTATAAGGGAGATATGATGTATCGTAATCAGGGATCTTTGATCGCATTTGAGTCCGGTACTTCTATCACATATGGTTTGTACAATGCACAGGATCGTGGAACATTATTTATCGGACCGGGTGAGCAGGTATATGCAGGTATGGTAATAGGACAGACCGGAAAAGCAGAAGACATTGAGATCAATGTATGTAAGGCAAAACATTTGACCAACACACGTTCTTCCGGTGCAGATGACGCATTGAAGCTGACACCACCGAGAGTGTTAAGCTTAGAGCAGGCATTAGAGTTCATTGATACGGATGAATTGTTAGAGATTACACCAAAGAATATCCGTATCCGTAAGAAGATTTTGGATCCGACTCTTAGAAAACGTTCAAAAATCAATAATAAATAATTGGAAGTGTACAGTACAGGACATAGCCTGTTTACCAAATGCTTGAAATGTTGTATAATAAGCATTTAGTGAACAGGCTGATTTTGTATATTGGGTTATTATATCGGATTGGTTGAATTGAAGGAATGGTTGAAGATGAAAAATGAGAACAAAAAAGATAACAGGTTGGCAAAGAGAAGAGAACAGCTTGCCTGGGATAAATTAGATAATACAGCCAATTTGTTTCCGGTTATTGCAACAGAAGACATGACGAATGTGTATCGTATTTCGGTAACGTTGACAGAGGAGATTGACCGTGTTCTGTTGCAGGAAGCATTAAATCGGATCCTGCCGCAGTTTCTTGTGTTTCGGATGCGGCTCCGAATGGGTGTATTCTGGTATTATTTTGAAGAGAATACAAGACCGGCACCAATTGTGTGGGAGGAATATTCGCATCCGGGAGCGTATATTGACAAGAGCCGGAATAATCATTATATGTTTCGTGTAACATATTATAAATGCAGGATTAATTTAGAGGTGTTCCATGCACTGACAGATGGTGCGGGCGGAATCATCTTTTTAAGAGAACTGGTATATCAGTATTTGCGTTTGCGATATCCCAAAGAGTTGAAGGGCGAGAAAGACAAGATATCTTCCGGTGTATTTCTGGACAAGGAAGACAGCTATGTGAAGAACTTTAAAAAGGGACATGGCAAGGTGTACAAGTCAGAGAAAGCATTTACTCTGAATGGAGAACGTCTTCCAAAGGGCGAGATGGGGGTTGTACACGGATATTTTCCAGTGAATGAGTTAAAGCAGGCAAGCAAGAAGCATGGTGTTACGATCAATCAATATCTGGTTGGGACTTTTGTATATGCGGCGTACAAAGAATATATGCGGGAACAGCCATCGAAGATACCATTTCGCTGCTGCGTTCCGGTTAATTTAAGACCATATTATGATTCGCATACGATGAAGAATTTCTTTGCTATGGTTTTTGCAACATTTCAACCTGAAAAAGAGAGTTATACCTTTGAAGAAGTATTGGAAATTGTGGCAGAGAATCTGAAGGAACAGATCACACCGGAGAATCTGAATAATATTATGTCGTATAATGTATCAAATGAGAAGAACTGGATCTTGCGTGCGGTGCCGCTTGTGATCAAGAATTTTGTGATGAAACAGGTGTATGGAGCGTCTGCAAAGGCAACTTCTGCAACGGTAACCAATATCGGGAATATTGAATTGAAGGAACCTTATCAAAAATATGTGGAACATTTTTATGTAACGCTGTCTATGTCAAAGGGACAGAATATGAAAGGCGGCATTTGCTCGTACAATGGAATCCTTACATTTACATTTAGTTCCATATTGGTTGATCTGTCCATCCAGAAACGATTCTTCCAGACGATTGCGAAGGACGGAGTTTCGGTTGCGGTAGAGAGTAATGGTGCCTATTATAGCTGATGGAATAACATTCAACGAATGTTCGATAGAGAAAGAAAAGTGGAGTGAACGATGAATATATGCAGAAACTGTAATGTAATTGTATATGATGATACGGATGTGTGTCCTCTTTGCCACAGTGTATTGGATGAGATGACACCGGAAGAGATGAACAGTCCGGTTGTCGGTAACGGAGCCCCTTATCCGGATGTCAGAAAGAGGACAAAACGGCTTCATTTTGTTATGCGGTTGATTTTATTTCTATTTATAATAGCGGAGATTGGGCTGATTGTGATCAATCGTTTTGCAACACCTTATTTCTGGTGGTCCGGAATCAGCGGAATTGCTATGATCTACATTTACCTTTCCATGATCTATTGGATCAATCATGATGCGGGATATGCAGCAAAGATCGGATTACAGCTGATTCTTACCATGACTTTTCTGTTAGGAATTGATTATTTTACCGGGATGACAGGATGGTCCCTAAAATGGGCGATTCCGGGAGTAATCTTATTTGGAGATGCGATCGTATTCTTTTTGATGATGCTGAACCGGCAGCACTGGTACAGTTATACATTGCTGCTGTTGCTGATTGCAATTTGCAGTATTGCAATCATCAGTCTTTATTTTACGGGGAAGATTACGAATGTTGTGCTTCCGGTAACGTGTACGGCAGTTACGGGGATATATCTGCTTGGGACGATTATTTTTGGAGATCGTGAGATTACAAGAGAATTAAAGCGAAGATTTCATGTATAGAATGGGAGACATGTATGGAAGATAGAATCAGTATAAGAGGCAGAACTGCACGCAAGATGGTAAAAGTTGCGAATCATCTGCCATTACCGGGTGGTCAAAGTCAGGCAGGACAGTTGCGGGCAAAACTGTATCAGAGAGAGCGAATGTGGGAATGTCCGGAACATCTTAATCTTTCTGTCATTTCGATGGAACATTTCACAATGGAACTTCTGAGCCGGAAGAGAGAAATGGAAGATACGGAGAATAATACAGATGACTGGAAACTGCCGGGAATTGTACTACAACTGCACGGTGGTGGTTATTATGGAAGAATGCATAATACATACCGGGATATGGCCGGTCTTTATAATGAGATCAGCAAAGGATATGATGTGCTAAGTGTAGATTACCGGGTTGCTCCGGAACATCCATATCCGGCGGCATTGGAAGATGCACTTGCGGCGTATCAATGGATCATGGAACGGGGATATCCGTTAGAGAAGCTGATCGTAGCAGGCGATTCGGCAGGTGGGGGACTTGCATTGGCACTTTGTCTGTATCTGCGGGATCATGATATACCGTTACCTGCTGGAATTATTACGATGTCAGCGTGGACGGATCTGACCAAAAGTGGAGAATCGTATCAGGAGAATTTTGATATTGATCCGATATTTGGCGGTACCATGGACAGTCTGGTGTATCAGGAAGGATATTACAAAGACAGTAATCCGGAGATTCCGTATATTTCTCCTGTGAATGGGGATTATCACGGCTTCCCACCGATGTTAATGCAGGTTGGAGAATATGAAATGCTGTTAAGTGATACGAAAACGGTTGCCAGGCATGCAATGGATGCGGGAGTTACCGTGAAAGAACATATCTATCCGGGCATGTTTCATGTGTTTCAGATGGGTTTATTGTTATATCCGGAAGCAAAAGAAGCATGGATCGAGGTTGGAAGGTTTATCCGATATTTAAGAAAGAAAGAGAAATAAGGGAATGTTTAAGATAACCAATTACTTAAAGGAATATAAGAAAGAAAGTATATTAGCACCATGTTTTAAAATGTTAGAGGCGAGTTTCGAATTATTTGTGCCGCTTGTTATGGCTGCAATCGTGGACACCGGTATTAAAAATGCAGACAACACATATATTTTACGAATGGGTGCCATATTGATACTTCTTGGTGTGATCGGACTTACCTGCTCAATCACGGCGCAGTATTTTGCGGCAAAAGCATCGGTTGAATTTGGAAAAGGTGTGCGCAGGGATCTGTTTGCACACATCAATGCACTGTCATATACAGAATTAGATACGGCAGGCACATCAACCCTGATCACGCGTATGACGAACGATATTAACCAGATGCAGTCAGGTGTGAATATGTTTTTGCGACTGTTCCTTCGTTCACCGTTTATTGTATTCGGAGCTATGGTAATGGCATTTACGGTAGATGTGAAGGCTGCAATTGTATTTGTTGTAGCGATTCCATTACTTTCCATTGTCGTATTCGGTATTATGTTATATACCATTCCATTATATCAGAAAGTACAAAAGGCATTGGACAGGGTGCTTTTAATGACAAGAGAGAATCTGGTCGGTTCCAGAGTGATCCGGGCATTTTGCAGACAGAAAGACGAAGAGGAAGATTATCTTGAGGGAAGCGATCATCTGATGCAGATGCAGTTATTTGTTGGAAAGATATCTGCCATGATGAATCCGGTTACATATATTATTGTTAATATTGCAATTATTGCGATTATCTGGACCGGTGGTTTGCAGGTAAATGCAGGAAACTTAAGTCAGGGTGAAGTCATTGCACTGGTAAACTATATGTCACAGATTCTCGTTGAGTTGGTAAAGCTTGCAAATTTGATCATTTTACTGACGAAAGCAGCAGCATGTTCCAAGCGTGTCGGTGAGGTGTTTGCCATGGCACCTTCCATTGTGGAGCATCCGACCGGAGTAGATCTGGTGCCGGCGGAAGATAAAGTGGTATTTGATCATGTCACATTTACTTATGAAGGTGCAAAAGAACCGGCACTCAGAGATATTTCATTTACGGCAAAGAAGGGACAGATAATCGGTGTGATCGGTGGTACCGGATGTGGAAAATCCACGCTGGTCAATCTGATTCCGAGATTTTATGAAGCAACGGAAGGATCGGTATTCGTCGATAAGGTAAATGTAAAGTCTTACTCGTTCCATCAGTTGAGAGACCGGATTGGTATTGTACCGCAAAAAGCAGTCCTTTTTAACGGCACAATTGCAGACAATCTGCGTTGGGGAAAAGAAGATGCAACCGAAGAAGAGATGAATCGTGCAATTGCAATCGCACAGGCGGCGGATGTCATTGCAAGTAAGAAGGACGGATTGGAAGAGAGAATCCTGCAGGGAGGTAAGAATCTGTCAGGGGGACAGAGACAGCGACTTACGATTGCGAGAGCGTTGGTGAAAGAGCCGGAGATCTTGATCTTAGATGATTCGGCATCAGCATTGGATTTTGCAACGGACGCAAGATTGCGGAAAGCGATCAGGGAAGAGACAAAGGGAATGACTGTCTTTATCGTATCGCAGAGAGCATCAACGATCAAACAGGCAGATCAGATCATTGTGTTAGAAGACGGTGCAATGGCGGGGATTGGTAATCATGAGGAATTGATGAAGAATTGTAGTGTATATCGGGAGATCGTACATTCGCAGGATGATAATGCAAAGAAGGAGGAGACAAAATAATGGCAGGAAAGAATGAAATGACAAAAGAAAGTCAAAAAGATACCTTAAAAAGAGTTCTTACTTATATTAAGCCATATCGATATTTTGTATGGTTGTCTTTGCTTTTTGCATTTGTGACAGTTGTAACGACCTTGTATGCACCGATTGTAACCGGTAATGCAATTGATTTTATTGTAGACAAAGGGCAGGTGGATTTTACGGGATTGAAACCGTTGTTAATCCGTTTTGCAATTGTGATCGCGATTACGGCACTTTCCCAGTGGCTGATGAGTCTTTGCAATAATAAGATTACTTATGAGGTCGTAAAAGATATCCGTACGAGTGTATTTGAACGAATCAATCATTTTCCGCTGAAATATATTGATAACAGGCAATATGGAGAAGTGGTATCAAGAGTGATCAATGATGTAGATCAGTTTTCAGAAGGATTACTGATGGGATTTACACAGTTGTTTACAGGTGTAATCACAATTCTTGGAACATTGTTGTTTATGCTTTCCGTAAATATTAAGATTACGATCGTGGTTGTATTGATCACACCGGTTTCTTTGTTTGTGGCGAGCTTTATTGCGAGAAAGACATATCACATGTTCCGCTTACAGTCAGAAAGCCGTGGAGATATGACGGCACTGGTAGATGAGATGATCGGAAACCAGAAGATCGTACAGGCATTTGGATATGAAGATGATGCGATGAATCGATTTGATAAGATCAATAATGAACTCTCCGGGTACAGTTTGCGGGCAACATTCTTTTCGTCTATTACGAATCCTGCAACCCGTTTTGTAAATGGTCTGGTGTATGCGGGAGTTGGCGTTGTCGGTGCATTTGTTGCGGTAAACGGAGGAATTACGGTTGGTCAGTTGTCTTGTTTTTTGAGTTATGCAAATCAGTATACAAAGCCGTTTAATGAGATCTCCGGCGTAGTTACGGAGATTCAGAATGCGATCGCATGTGCTGCCCGTGTGTTTGAACTGTTAGATGAGCCGGTAGAACAGGCAGATGATTCGGATTGTAAAGTTCTGACAAGACAGGAAGTAGAAGAGGACAGCAACTTAGTATTGGAACATGTTGCATTTTCTTATGATAAAGAGAAGCCATTGATCAAGGATCTGAACCTGAATGTAAAGAGAGGACAACGTGTTGCGATCGTAGGCCCGACAGGATGTGGTAAATCTACGCTGATCAATCTGTTAATGCGTTTTTATGATATAGATGCAGGCAGCATCATGTTAAATGGAGACAGTATTTATAAGATTACGAGAGACAGTTTGCGTGGAAATTATGGTATGGTGTTACAGGAAACGTGGTTAAAATCCGGTACGATCGCAGAAAATATTGCTTATGGTAAACCGGATGCCGGCAGGGATGAGATTATAGAAGCCGCAAAGGCATGTCATGCACACAGTTTTATCAAACGTATGCCCAATGGTTATGATACGGTCATCGGCGAAGATGGAGGCAATCTGTCTCAGGGACAGAAGCAGCTCCTGTGTATTGCACGTGTAATGTTGGAAGTTCCACCGATGTTGATCTTAGATGAAGCAACTTCTTCAATTGATACGCGTACAGAGATCAAGGTACAGAATGCATTTGCAAAATTGATGAAAGGACGTACCAGTTTTGTGGTTGCACACCGGTTATCGACGATCAAAGAGTCGGATGTGATTCTGGTTATGAAGGATGGCGACATTATTGAACAGGGCAGTCATGAGGAATTGCTGCAAAAAGATGGTTTCTATGCACAACTTTATAACAGTCAATATAAGGCTTCTTAGTCAATTCTTAAAAAAATGTGAATAGACTTGCTTTTTTTTAAAACCATGGTATATTAGCATAGTGATTAGTTTTACTTTGTTTTAACATAGGTTAGGAAGAAGAAAAAATGAAAAATATATTAAGAAATCTAAAAAGTTTGTTGAATAATATTAAGGGAAAGGCAGGAACTGCTGGCAAAAAGATTGCAGAACCATTTCAGAAATTAGCACAGACCAAACCGATGCGTGTGATAATCCGGGTAGTAAAGATACCATTTGTTGGATATTTATTACTGGCTTGTGTGTTGAATTTCTTTTTGGAAGTACTAAGCAGACATTCCTTCCTGAAAGCATTTTTGTTTATTGGTAATTCACCACTTGTATTTTTGTACAATGCGTTTATCATATTTGTTACGTTATCGCTTGTATTATTTGCAAAGAGAAAAGTGTTTGCGACTGTGTTCGTATGTGCAATGTGGATCATTTCCGCATTTGCCAACTGGATCGTTCTCTGTTTCCGGACGACGCCGTTTTCTGCAATTGACGTATTGATGATCCGGAATGTTATGACGATGTTAGATAAATACATGACAAAGTGGCAGATGATATTAAGTATTGCTGCTATTGTGCTTTTACTTGCTTTGTTAGTATATCTGTATATCCGGCTGCCAAAGTCGAAGAGTAAACGAAGACCATTTCGCGCGTCTGCGTATGTGTGTATGTGCTTCATACTGATATATACTTTGACAAAGGTTGCGGTGAACACCCAGACCGTATCGGATAATTTTGGTAATCTTGCATATGCATATAATGATTACGGGTTTGCATATTGTTTTTCCAACAGTATCATTGATGTTGGTATCAGTAAACCGAAAGATTACAGTGAAGCAACAATCAAAGCAATTACCAGTCCGTTAGATTATGATAAGAGTGATGTTATTTTTGAGACAAAAGAAGAAGCAGAGAAGATATCCGAAGAGGCAAAGATGGCAGATCAGTCAGAGACGGCAACAGGTACAGAGTCGGATGTAGTCGATCATTCAACAACCGAAGTAACAACCAATACAGAGACTGCTTCGACAGAACGTGGAACGGAGAAGGATATAGCTTCAACGGAAAATGCAGCACAAAAGGATACAATAGAGGATGCATCTGCAACGGAGAAGGACACAGCCGTGACAACCGAGACAACGGATGCAGGAACGGTTACTTATTATACCAATGAGAAAGCAACCAAAGAGAATCCGAATATTATCATTATACAGTTAGAGTCTATATTTGATACCAAATACATGAAGGATTTCTATCCGTCCGAAGACCCGATGCCGACATTGACAGCATTAAAGGAGAAATATTCAACAGGTTTATTTACAGTTCCGGCAGTAGGTGCCGGTACAGCGAATACAGAGTTTGAAGTTCAGACTGGAATGAGTACACAGTTCTTTGGAGCCGGGGAGTATCCGTTTAAGACGATCATGAGAAGTAAGACCTGTGACAGTATGGCATATGATCTGAAACGTTCCGGATATGCAACCGCAGGATTTCATAATAATGATGCAACATTTTATTCGCGGTATGTAGATTATGCAAATCTTGGATTTGACAATTTCACCGGAATGGAGCATATGTATGGTCTGAATAAAACACCGCGAGGATGGGCGAAAGATAATGTATTAGATGATCTGATGGTTCAGAGGATGCTTCAGACAGAAGGTCGTGACTATATAACAACCATTACGGTACAGGGACATGGTCGTTACCCGAAGAAGCATACGGATACCATGACCGGATTGACCTGTTATTTTGGAGGAAAATATCAGGGAGATACCGAAAAAGAGGCAGCATGGGAATACTACATTAACATGTGCCGGGAAACAGACATGATGGTAGGGGATCTGATCGACAAGTTAGAGAGAATGGACGAACCAACCGTTGTGTTTATGTATGGTGATCATTTACCGAGTTTGAACTTAGAAGAGGATGATCTTGATGGAATCACACTTTATCAGACAGAATGGATCATGTGGGATAACATAGGACTTTCAGCGGAGCATAAGGATTTCTCAGCATATCAGGCAAGCACATACATTTTTAACCGCTTAGGCATTAAGGGTGGTCTGATGCAGAGTTTCCATACCAAATATATGAACAGTAATGACCAGCAGGGTTATCTGGACAAATTGGAAATGCTGGAATATGATACATTGTATGGTAATGATTATGCATTTGATGGAAACGATCCATTTCCGACAACCGACATGAAGATGGGTATCCGGGATATCACGGTAGATCACTGTGAAGTGAAAGATGATAAATTATGGATATACGGAGAGGGATTTAATCTGTATTCCATTGTATATGTGGATGGCAAATCAGTAGATACAACTTGGCAGGGTTCAAGAATCCTTACGGTTCCGTTGGAAGACGTGAAGGATGGAGAAGAATTATATGTTGCACAGGCTGGAGACGATCATGTTGTATTGTCAATGACCAATACCGTCTCGATCAAAGATGCAGAGAATACATCCACTACGCAGGCCGCCGCAGATACGTCGGCAGCTTCGACAGCAGAAGAGGCAAAGACGACAGAGGCGACAACTGAGAAAAAATAAAACGATGGACTGTCACATTTGATATTGCGGCAGTCCATTTTTCAAGTTATAATCGGATATAGAAAATGAAACATGAAAAGATGGATAGAGTATGAAAAAAAGAAAAATAATACGAATTATCAGCAGGATACTGTTTGGAATCTATATGATTGTATTGGTATATTTTTTGTTGTTAAGTGATGGATTTGGAAGAATGAACGGACAACGGGAACTGCAATATAATCTGGTGCCGTTTCAGGAGATCAAACGATTTATTGTGTATTGGAAGACAATTGGGGTGTATTATTCCCTGATCAATTTGGCGGGAAATGTTGTTGCATTTATGCCGTTTGGGGCATTGATCCGATGGGTAGTGAACCAGAAGACACATTGGTATCAGGCGGTTGGTTATACGTTTGCATTTAGTCTGTGTGTGGAATTATTGCAGTTAGTGGCGAGAGTCGGGGTATTTGACATAGATGATCTGATATTGAATACGCTTGGAGGATTGTTCGGTTTTTGGATATATTATATATTGTTACGGATTAACAGGAGGAGTGAACAAAATGCTGAAGGAAAGTGCTTATAGTATCAAAAGTGTGAGTGTGGATGCCATAATTGCATGTGTATTAGCCGGGCTTTCGGTATGTTGTTTATCAGGGGCTGTGATCATGTCGTATGCGTATAACGGAAAAGGACCTGCAGCGGTCGGATTGTTGGGAATCGGTAGTTTTTTACTGGCTATCATGGGGATTGTATTTACGGTATGTGCATGGAAGTCTGTAGATGGTGGAATGCTAATGAAAAGAATTGCAGGAATCTGTAATGCAATTCCGTTACTGTTTGCGATTGTGCTATATGTGACCGGATGGGTGATTTAGAACCGGCTGTGCAGTATTTTATGGTGAATGGGAAAGGAAAAACAGATGGAATATAAGAAGTTGTTTGAGGAAGAAAATGAGAGTGTACAGGAACGGTTTTCACTGGCTTTTGTGAGAATCCGTGCATT
>HF987842.1:0-4048 GCA_000431135.1 Clostridium sp. CAG:590 | reverse complement strand
TCTGGATTACTTTAAAAGAATGGCAGAGTTTGTGGAGCTTTTGTCAGATTGGAAACATCAGGTAGACACAGAGGATATATGGAAACAGGATATGCAATCTATACAGGCATACAATCATTTACTGTATGAAGATATATTACCGGAGTCGTATGCAACGAGTTATGCGAATCCGGCATATGCGGTACAACAGTTAGGGGAAGACTACGGGCAGCTTCTTTCTTTTGTCTATACGGAACTGAGGGGCGGGATCGTATATGTTGTTGAGAATCGGTTATTTGATCTGACGATTCATGTTGAATTGCTTGTGGAGATACTTTGTCTGTTTGAAGAGGGAGTGCCGGAGGCAAAGGAGATTCGGGAGATCATTTATTATTTTGTGAGTGATTATGCGGATCGTACGGTAGACTATCGTACCAGAGAGATTCTTGATCCGGAGCTGTCTTTTGCAACCGATATTATTATGAAGAGTGATCCGGATGATCTGCGGTATCTGTTCCGGTATGGAGAGTATATTACAGAGAATGAAATTAAGTTAGCACACTTTCTGAATAGTATGCCACAGGAAGAGATTGATGCCATGGCATATACTTATACGCATGGTTATGAAGAAGGATTTCGGATTGCGGGAATTGATCTGACGAAGAAGAAGACGGTAAATATCCGTTATTTAATCGGGCAGGAACGGATGATCCGTGCGGCAATCGGACAATTTCAACAGATGGGACTGACACCGGTTATATACAGAGCACCGGTTGCGAGAATTAACCGCAGGTTGGCATTACGACCGGGATATACTGCTACGGCAGCTAATAAACAATACGATTACGATCACCGGATGGATGAGGCACTCTTTTTGGATAAGGCTTTTGTCGAGAGAAAAGTATCTGTCCTGCATAATGCCTATGAGAAACGGAAACAGCTTGCAAAAGAGTATGCAGGTCCGGCAGTTATTGAAGTGTTTGGAGAAAAACCATTTGAACCGGTCAATAAAAGAGAATCACTTGTATTATCGGATAAACAACAGAAATTGTCCGTTGCAATGACAACAGAAAGCTCCCAGATCGTCAATGAATATATCCCGCAAAGTGACTACAGTTTCACAATCATTGCGTATCCGTTGCCGGAGATTGGAGATAATTTTGAAGAGATATTCCAGGCAATTGTCCGTGTCAATACGTTAGATAATGATGCATATAAGCAAGTTCAACAGATTATTATTGATGAGTTAGATCGAGCTGTCTGCGTACGGGTACTCGGTGCCAATGAAAACAAAACGAATATGACGGTTATGATGCATGAGAGACAGAATCCGGATAAGGAGACCAACTTTGAAAACTGCACGGCAGATGTGAACATTCCGGTTGGAGAAGTCTTTACATCACCAAAACTTACCGGGACGCACGGCGTCTTAAATGTTTCAGAGGTTTATCTGAATGACTTGAATTACAAAAATATCCTGCTGACGTTTGAGGATGGAAAGATTACGGATTATACATGTGATAATTTTGAATCAGAAGAAGAAAACAGAGCATATATTAAAGAAAATGTGCTGTATAACCGTGAGACACTTCCAATCGGTGAGTTTGCAATCGGAACTAATACAACTGCCTATGTAATGGCGAATGCTTATGATATAGTATATAAGCTGCCAATACTTATTGTTGAGAAGATGGGACCTCATTTTGCGGTGGGAGATACCTGCTATAGCCACAGTGAGGAAGTCCGGTTATATAATCCGGACGGAAAAGAGATTGTTGCTAAAGACAATGAGTGTTCCTTGTTGCGTGATTCGGATATCAATGCTGCATATTTTAACTGTCATACGGATATTACAATTCCATATGATGAGATTCAGGAGATTGTTAGTGTGCATGAAGACGGCACGGAAGTAGCGATTATCCGGGATGGACGATTTGTATTGCCGGGCTGTGATATGTTGAATGAACCGTTCAAAGAGGTGTAAATGATTTGTTTGATGTATACAGTAGTCGACAGATTCGGAAAATTATGTGGATTTTTTTCGAGATTGGAATTGACGGACGGGTAAAAGTGTGATAGGCTAGAACAAATATTAGGGAGTAGTTCACATTCCATTGGAGTGTTATGCATAACGTCATCACGCTGAATAAGCCGGGATGCATACTGAGATAAGAACGAGACTATTATTGTACTTTTGGTGTGCAATAATAGTCTCGTTTTTGTATCAGCAGCAAAGAGCTCTCTAAAAGAAGGAGGATTCTTTTATATGGATTATTTGGAATTATTGTTGCAATTTGTGTTATTAGCGGTAGGTTTTCTGATGCTGGTAAAGGGAGCGGATGTGTTTGTAGATGGAGCGGCCGGAATCGCTGATAAGTTTGGAATTCCACAGCTTGTGATCGGTCTTACCATTGTGGCAATGGGAACGAGTGCTCCGGAGGCAGCAGTCAGTATTACGGCAGCATTAAAGGAAAATGCAGACATTACAATTGGTAACATTGTGGGTAGTAACATTTTGAATATCTTGATCATATTAGGCGTTACTTCTGTGATCGTTGCGGTATCTGTGCAGAAGTCCACAGTACGGTATGAGATTCCGTTTATGTTGGCGATTACCGTGATGCTGGCAATTTTTGGATATACGAGTGGACATATTACATTTTGGGAAGGAATTATTTTCTGGATTGCTTTTACTATTTATCTGGCATATCTTTTTATTATGGCGATGAATAACAAAGAAGAGGTTGAAGAGACGAAGAAACGACCGATCTGGATGTTGCTCCTGTTTGTTGTGATTGGAATTGTACTTGTTGTGTGGGGCAGTGACGTGACTGTTGATGCGGCAACGATGATTGCAAGGGCAGCAGGACTCAGCCAGCGGTTCATTGGACTTACGATTGTGGCACTCGGAACCTCTCTTCCGGAATTGGTAACCTCTGTATCAGCCGCCAGAAAAGGCAAGGCGGATATTGCAATCGGTAATATTGTAGGAAGTAATATTTTTAATATCCTGTTTGTTGTTGGAACGACGGCATTAATTACACCGGTTGTATTCAAGCCGGAATTCATGATCGATACAATGATCAGTTTAGCAGCCGGTATTTTGTTGTGGTTATGTGTGTTCCGTGACCGTAAACTTGGCAGAGCTGGTGGAATTATTATGTTACTGGGATATGTCGCATATTTTGTATATTTGGTGGTGTTAAAATGAAAACAGGATTGGTATTAGAAGGCGGTGCCATGCGCGGCATGTATACTGCCGGAGTATTAGATGTTATGTTGGATGAAGACATTCATGTAGACGGTGTGATCGGTGTATCGGCTGGCGTATTGTTTGGTGTGAATTATTTGTCTAAGCAAAGAGGGCGTTCGATCCGTTATAATAAGAGGTTTAATGGAGATAAACGGTATATGGGAATGCATTCCCTGTTTACGACCGGAAATATTGTGAATACGGAATTTGCTTACTATACCGTTCCCTATGAATTAGATGTATTTGATGATGAGACATTTATGAATTCCGGTGTACCATTTTATGCAGTGGTAACGAATATGCAGACAGGTAAACCGGAATATATGCAGATTCACAGTGTGTTCGATCAGATGGAAGTATTGCGTGCATCGGCATCCATGCCATTGGTATCGAAACCGGTCTATTTAGATGGAGTTCCATATTTAGATGGTGGAATTGCAGACAGTATTCCATATGAGAAAATGATGGAAATGGGATATGACCGGATTATCGTTGTCTTAACGAGAGATTTCAGCTATCGGAAAAAATCATCATCCAAACTGCCGGCAGAATTGCGTTATCATAAGTATCCAGAATTCCGCCAGACATTAGAACATCGCTATGAAGCGTATAATGCCAGTGTTGCTCATCTCCGCTGGCTGGAAAAACAGGGCAAAGTCTTTGTGATTCGCCCGTCGGCACCAATTGGAATCAAACGGATCGAAAAGGATGCTGATAAACTACAGGAAGTGTATGAGTTAGGACTTCATGATGGAGAACATTCCATTCATGCATTGCAGGAGTACTTACACCCCCTTGCACAGCGTGAGTAAGACG
>HF987841.1 GCA_000431135.1 Clostridium sp. CAG:590 | reverse complement strand
CAAAGGGATTAAAGACGATTAAAGATGCCATACAATAAAAATGTATACCTTTCACACAGATATAGTGTAAAAATAATTATAATGTGCTATTATATGAATCATACAATTATAAAAAACCGTATTAAGTGCTTTACCATCAGAGCACACTACATGCGAATTCGTTGCATATGCATCCTGTAGATATTGCTCGTAAATATACCAAGATTGACGATATATTGTACCATTAGGTATTAGCAATTTCGTTCTTTTGTTGCATTTTTCACTAAATATATTGTGATAATATGCTCTTGTTCCATGGTGCGGAATTTTAATTACTTTATATACATTATATAATGGAACCTGCCCATCAAAATTAGCTATAATAGGTTTCCAACATTTACGTCCAACATCTCCAGTAAAAAGAATATTTCTACATGAATCATTCTTATTTTCAAAAAGAATATTTTCAGATGTATCATACTTATTTTGAAAAACAATGCTTATATCATTTCCATATTTATACAGGTTATATTGCAAATTTCTATCTCTTACAACACTATTACCAAGCCGGTAATATTCCTCGTTTAAGGATTGCAACTCATCCAACATTTCCGACCTTACGTTTGGTTCATTTCCATCGGTCATCCGAATGACAATATGTTGTAACTTGTCAGCAATTCTTGTCAGTGCATCCCATGTATCATCCATTAGATTATTCCGCATATATATTTTTTGTAATAAGTCCCTTGTCCTATTAGACACATAGTTTTCGTCCGGCCAAAGTGCAACATATTCATTTTGGATAAAATCGCCTCGTCTAACAAAATGTATTTTCCCCGAAGAATTACAAATCATCATTAGAAAATCAATTAAAGTTAAATTATTTTTCAAAAGGCTTTTTGAGAATAATCCCCTAAGCAATGTTAATTTAATTACATCAACGCTATTATGTATTCTCCATATATCCGGTATATACACATTCCTAAATTGCTTTCCACTTTGGGACCGTGCCATATAAAGAGCTCCTGCATAATGATCATCATGATAATGGGTAAGTAAGAAGTCACAATTATCCGGCATACTATGTATTATTTGATCATATCGACATTCTCTCTTTGATTTTCCCATTGAATGATCATGTATTCCAAAATCTACATATAAAGTATTTTTATTATTATCTTCTAATTTAAAACAATCTCCAAAACCACATTCGTACATTGTTATGTTCATTAGTATCATTCCTCCCGATTATCCCCATCAAACACCAGCTCATTCCTTAGCCTGACTTTTTTCACCATATTTGTTTTTCATATTTTCTTCTAGTGATTCCTTATATCCTGTAGTAGTCCCGAGCCAATACTCCTCCACTTTCTCCTCAATGACTTTTTCCGAAACAGTGCCAGTTTCAGACAACTTACACATTGATTCAAGTACCATTTCAAGATATAGCCCCAATTCCATTATCGTTCTGCATCAAAATACTATTCATAAGAATACGATTTTATATCAAACTAATCGTCCCATGTTTTAATTCTTCTCCGACCTCCAACTGCGCTAATCGCCGCAAGCAATATCAGCCCCAACATACTTATAGCAATTCCCTCTTTCAAACCCGGTGTACGATATTTGAGAACAATTTGATGTTTTCCCTTATCAACATTCACACCTATCCACATCCCATTACACTTCTGAATCTGAGTTTCTTTACCATCTACATATGCTTTCCACCCGTCACTATATGGTAATGCAACACATATTACAGAATCCTCATTTTCATTACTTTTTGCTTTGAAAACATTTCCTTTCATATATATATCTTTAAGTGCATGTTTCTGCAAATTTTCAATTTTATTACGATAACTTTCCATAGGCTGACAATACACGCCTATATCATCATATGTATATTCTCCAGTAGATGGAAATGTTAATGTTATGGAAGTTAACGGTTCATTGCTGTATCCTAAATTACAGAAAAAGGAATCTATTCCACAATAAAACTCACATTCAGGTGTAAAATATGTAATTGCACGCATTATGCCATTAGAAGCATTTGCAATAATATTAAGCATCGTTGTTGGATCTGAATTTTCAATATCTATTTTTCGCTTATATTTCTCGTAACGATTACTCGGGGAATCCTCACCAGGATAACTCCATTTATAATTTAATCCATTTATGCTAACATATGTTTCACTATCTTTCACACCATTAAAGGTCAATGTAATTGATGCATTGGGTTCTATTACTTTTATTCTGTTCTTCTCTATTGTAATTCCATCAGATGTTGTCAAATCATACTTCATTCCTGTATTTGTAAAACTCAACGTAGAAGATTTCAGTCCATTCACACTGTTTACATTCTCTAACACTGCTGAATCCAACATTGTTTCTTGCTTATCTGCAAAATTCATTTTTTCCCATATCGCCTCATCTGTCATATTTTGATAAGCATAGGCCAATGGCAATGCGTATTTATTTTGGTATACAGAATATTCTGTCCCTTTAATTACATTTGTTCTTACTAACTCATCAAAGCCATATGGTTTATATGCCTCAGAACCATTCTTAATGGTGTAATATTTTATTCCTGCCAATCCTTCTAGTATACTTCTACCATCTAATCCATTATAAGAATATGTCATCGGAGATAAAATACCATATGCTTTGTGTGCCTCGCCAATAACTGCATTCCCCATACTATAATATGTACTGGCACTTCCCAATCCATGCACAAAATATTGATTGCCTTCCACAACGTCAGATCCCGAATCAAAACGACAAGTGCTTTCATCCTTTTCCTTACCAATCAATGTCAAAGGCGACTCAGTTACAACCTCGTTATATACTTCTCCTAATTGTATCCTACTGCTTTCTAAATCATTACCTTCTTTATAAGAATATACATATGTTGCGTTCATCCATACACTAATAAGCATGATAATCACAATAATTTTTTGAAAATGCCTCTTTATAATTAAATCATCCATTACTATCAACATTACATAAATGAACATAATGACTAACATTGTTAATGCCCATTCTGTTCTGGAAAATCTGTTTATTATACTAAGGATTGACCATACAATTGTGCAGCATACAAGTTGCATTTTCTCTTTCTGTGACAACTTTAATAATTGAGGATATGTAATCGTCACAATATACGCCGCCAAAAAGGAAAAACCAAATCCCCACCGATTACTTACATATCCAAAGCCATTGAACACATGCCCCATATACGGAATACAAAAACAAAGTGTTAATATAATAAATCCTATTTTTATAAACTTATTATTGGGCTGAATAAACAAAACAAAAATAGCAACTAATGCAATCGGAATATATCCTAAATATGTACTATAATTTCTTTCATATGTGAAAAAATGTGATAATAACTCGCAATAATATTTAAAATTATACAACCCTGGAACTACTACATCTGCAGATAATCTTGCTGATTGCATCAATGTTCTCACCGCAGGAACTAATATAATTCCTGCCAACATGAATCCTAACATTCCATATGCAAGAAACAACATAACTTTTTTACAAACATCTTTCAATTGAAATTTGTAATGTGACAAATAATAAAGAATACAATAAATAATTACAAGCAGTACCACCATATAACACCAATAAAAACTACTTAATGTTAATAATGCTATCGCTATAGTAAATACTATTCCTGTTCCCTTTTCAAACAGTTTATCAGTTCCAATCAATATTATTGGCAAATAAAACATGCAATTTAAAAACATTAACTGATGAAATCCAATCAATATTACAAAAGCATTAAAACAATATACCATAGCACCTAAACAAGTAGAATAATAATCATTTCCTTTCCTCAAGCAAAACCAAGAATAAAAAAAACCACATAAATATAAACGAATAATCATTATCCCCCAAAAAACGAATTCCTGATTTTTAACCGGTACAATTGCCGCTAACAAATAAAAAGGATCCAAAATTCCATAGTAACTAAATGTACTAACAACATCTCCTCCATATCCTAACGTATATTCAAACATCGGTACTTGCCACTGATGTTTAACAAACACATTATACAAGACTTCTCTATACCAATCATGTAAATAAAGCAACAATGAGTAATGCTGCTTAATGTCATCCCCATACTGCGTAATAGAAAACCCCCAAAACCATATCCAAGAAAACATAATGCAAGCCACTATTAAAAAGGCAATCGTGTATATTCCTAAATATTTCCTTCTCATCTAAATACTCCTTCTCTTTAACCAAGCTAACCACTTTACGCTTGTCTTTTCTAATAGTCGACCCATTTCGTACCATTACACTACCGTTTCCGTCACCGTCACCACTTTCTAACATATGAATCCCGATTTTTACAACTAACATTAATCTGTTAATGTTAATTTTCGATTTGAGTTTTTTTAAACATGTACGACTTATTAATCAAATACATAAATGTCCTATTCTCTGCATTTCTTACAAACTAATATCTGACTCATATCCGTCTTATCAAACATATACAGTTCTCCATCTGAAGCAACCGTGTGACCTCCCAAATACGCATCAGCATCATCTTGTAAAACACTCCAATCTTTCAAGTTCTTAGAACAATGATCTGCGTATAAAATTCGAGAGTTCCAACAATCAACAATGAAATACGTACCCTCACACTTCTGAATCATCGTTGGAACATATAGGCGATCTTCCCATGAAACATTCTGTGAAACCTCTTCTTGTTCCCCACAATATACCTCATATTCCGTTATAAGTGCATATATACAAGCTAAGAGTGCTAAAATACTACAAAAAAACCTCCACGAATTTACGGATTCAATTTTCAAGGCAATACTTTTACCTATGCGAATCGCTTTTCTTTCCACGAATCTTTCTGCCATAGCTGCTAATATAATACTTAATCCGATTACACTCGCAAATTTTATATATGTATTCTCTGTGTATCTACATATGCATTGTAATACCACAAAATGAATTAAGTATATAGAGTAACTTATCTTTCCAATCCACTGTAATATTTTTGTTTTCTCCAAAGCAAGGTGTATGTATATAGAATTAGCTATGCATATAATCATTATTGACCATATAGTACCTATAAACAAATATTTATTTTGTAAGTAACCATCCGGCTCTATTTTCCAGATCAACTCACGTACTCCCGGAATAATCAAAATTAAGCAGATTAACAGACAACCTGCTACAACATCAAATATTCTATTTTTCCTTCTCTTCATATGCACATATAAATATGCAGTACACATACCTAACAGAAAGACAGGCAAGTACCAAAAAAGACAGATGCTATTCTCATTATAGGTAGTAAACGGAAAACGTACTGCCAATATTATTGCCATCACCACACTCAAAATCGCACTATGCTTTGCCTTAATTCTGGCAAAAACAAATAATATAACAGGTGCAATCAAATAAAACTTCATCTCAACAGGGATTGCCCAAAAATGTCCCCATCCTTGTAGTAATAAAAGATGCTTTACAAATTGCATTTTATCAATATAGCCTAAAAATATACATACTATAAGTACAACCATATACATAGGATAAATTCGAAAAATTCTCTTTATGTAGAAAGCTAATGTATCATTCATATCAAATGTCTTTTGCTGCACACAATATGGATAATACATCCAAAATCCGCTTAATATAAAGAATAGCCATACTCCAATCTTACCACAACCCGAAACCCGAACTCCTACTGTTGGAACCGTAGAAAATATATGTGCAAACAATACGATCAAGCACGCTATCCCTCTGATTGAATCCAACCATTTTTCTCTTTGTTGTTCTATATTTTTCTTCTCGATAGCCATAATCATTTGTCCTCGTATTAAATAGTAGTATTTTTTAGAGACCCTCTCCAAAATCTTTATTACTATTAATCATAATCTTTTCTTGACCTTAAAAATCAGTGTGTAGTCTGATATAAGAATCATGGTTTTTGACCATGGTCTCAGAGTACGCAACTTGTCATGCGGGTACTCTGGAAACTCTTTCTGTAAACTAATGACAGTATACAGGTCAATCCAGAGACAGGCAAGTAGGTCAGTATTATACTAATTTAAGAAGTCAACAACATATAACTAACCCCAAACCGAATAAATAATTATACCAACAATAATCAACATTAACGCTACAATTTTTTTCTTATTGATCTTCTCACCAAAAATCTTCACTCCAAAAAAAATTACATACAAATAACTTGTTGCCTCAAGTACCGGTCCCATTGATAATGGAATACCTTTATATGCGATTACTGATAATAAAGTAGTTCCAACAAACATAACATATGCAAATATCACTAATGGATTCATATATTCCTGGAGCTTATTTCTATACTCTTTCATAGCTGCCTTTTTTAACAAGACCTGTGAAATCGCACTTATGAATACTCCTATGAGTAAAACTCCCCCATATATTAATGCAGATTTATTCATTTGTACTTACTTCCTCCGATTTAGCATATATTACAATTCCACATACAACTAATAAAACACCTATTAATTTGCCTATTGTTATAGTCTCATGAAAGAACAACAACCCCCATACGAGTCCCCATACAATTGTAACTGCTTTATTAGCAAAGGCTACTGTTAGGGGCATCCTTTTAATAATCTGCTGCCATCCTATTGCATAGAAAAAAAGTAGAAAAATGACTAACCCATAAAACAAGCAAAATTTAAAACTTAAAAAGCTTTGTTTTGCTGCCATTTTAGAGCAAATACCACTCATTGAATATATCATCAACATTATATGTAATAAAACATATACTTTTAATCTCGATTTCACTCTATTCTACTCCCTTCTTTGGAAGATATTGTTCAAAGGCTTCTCTATTTTCAGCTACCATCAAATACATACCATGTCTATCCGAACTATCCGCTACATTTCCTTCTATATCATCGGATACGTCCACAACTTTAAGATATTCCGGATGTTCTCTTTGGATTATATTCAGAGTCTCCAAGTCATCCTTACCAAAAACAAACCGAATGGCTGCCGCATATGGCTTATGTTTTGATACAATATTGATATCCTGTCCTAATGCTACACAAATAACATTTTCCAAAAAATCAACACCAGTTGACCACTCTACCAAATGACTTCCTATATAATCGCCACCCATTCTGCCCCCGATTTCAATCAAACGGATATTCCCATCTTGATCAATTTTTATTTCCGAATGAGAAGCTCCCATTGTAATCTGTAAGCTATCTAATGCATGCGATACTACTCGCTTTACTTGTTCACACATCTCATCGCTTAACCTAGCCGGCTCAACATGCCCAGTCTCAATGAAATGCGGTGCTCCAGTAGTGAATTTTTCTGTAACTGCTAAAAAATGATGTTTACCTTTCCAAGATATAAATTCAACACTGTATTCCTGACCGCTAGCAAATTCTTCAACTAATGCCTTTTTTTCAAATCCTTGTTCCTTGGCATTCTCAATTGCCTCCCTTAATTCCTCTGCACTCTCTAATTTTGTGATTCCCCGGCTACCAGACCTATCCAATGGTTTTACAATTACCGGATATTGCAATGTTATTCCACTAAGATCCGTTACATCTTCAACCAATATACTTCTTGGAGAAGGATCACCATTTTTTTCAAATGCCTCCCGCATTAAATGTTTATTAGTTGATAACCGTGTACACTCCATAGAATTCGCATTTAAATGTAATTGATTAGCCACATAATTAACTGTAATAACTGCTAAATCCGATGCAATAGTACATATTCCATCAATACCAATTTCTCTACATTTCTGTGTAATCTGCTCTTTTTCTATAATACTGATCGGATAGAAATAATCTGCACTTTTCTCTCCTACATCATTTGCCGCCCATGCAAAAACATGGGTTTCAATGCCCATGCTTTTTGCCTTTTGAATTAGCGGTTCTTGCAAATACGACGCACCAATAATTGCTAGTTTCTTCATAATTATTCTTTATCTCCTGATTCTACAAGGCTATTCCATCTACCGCTTTCTAATTCTTTTTTATAATCCAACATCATATCTTTGTAATTGGTATATTGGGGTACAAAATGAAAATCTCTCTTTGCTTTTTCCATGCTATAAAGAAAAGACGGAGTGTTGTTAGATTTCTCTGGTCGATATACAATCTTGCTACCTTTATCCTTTCCAAATACATCTATCACAGCTCTCGCTTGATCTTCCAAATCAAGTTGTGTACTACTCGTCATATTGTATAGTCCATATGTATCATCGCTCTGTAACGCCAACACATATGCTTCTGCTACATCCTTTACATAGATAATATCCCTTTTAATATGCGGATTTCCCCAAAGTTCAATATCTTTCCCATGCTCTGCATTATCAATAAATGTTGCAATACCTGATTTGTATGCTTTTCCATTTACATAAATTGTTCCATGTGGTCCTACACCGTACACAGGCGGAAATCTAAACCATGCGCACTGCATTCCATGTTGCTGATTATAATATTCCATCACATCATTACAAGCATTTTTACTAATCACATAAACAGCATGATCACCTGTAAATTTAAAATTCCTTGGCTCATCTTCTGTAATTGCATAACCTTTTCCCCATGCCCCTGAAACATCACTATAACTACAGTTTCCTATTACTTTTCGTATATTATTTTTACGACAATACTCTAATACATTAATCGCACCTATTACATTTACTTGAAAATAATCTGCTGCATTCTCTTCATTTTTTAAATCTGCTTTTGCATTAGCTGGTAACAATCCTGCTAATAAAATAACGCCCTCTACATTTTGCTTGGGCAGTTTTTCAAAATCTTCTGCTTGGGTAATATCCAGCTCGATAAACTCTGCACCCATTTCAGATAACTTTTTTCCTAACTTTTGATTTCTTCCAGTTGCAACAACATCATATCCTTTTCTCAAAAATGCATCTACTGTATACATTCCAATAAAACCCGTCGCACCAATAATAACTACCATATATCCACCTACTTTCTATCTGCATTGTCATCATTAATACATTCTGCTATTACATATAACGGACGATTCTTAGTCTCATTAAAAATATTACCTACATATATTCCTACAACTCCAACTGCTGCTAATATAATGCCACCCATAAGATAAACTGAAGCGATTGTACTAGTCCAGCCCAAAAGAACATCACCCACAATCAGATATCTTAATATCAAATATATAATATACAACAATGCAATGACAGCAATCGCAAATCCAACTTTAATTGAAAAAAACAATGGTTTATTAGATTGAGAGGTAATAATCTCAAATGCCATTTTAAGCTTACGTCTCATATTATAAGAAGATTTCCCCTCATATCGCTCATCCGCAGACATATCAATAGCTGTTTCCCGAAATCCAAGCCAACGAATAAACATTGTATAAGCTCTATTCTGTTCTCTCATTCTACAATAACTATCGATAACAATTCTTCTTGAAATACTAAAATTACAAATAGAGCTGTCAAAAGTCCCTTCTGTAAAATAGTCATACACTTTATAAAAGCACCTTGACAAAAACTTTGTTATAGCACTATCCTTTCTGCCTTCTCTTCGTGCAAATACAACATCATACCCCTCCTGTGCCTTTGCATACAATTCTGGAATTGCCTCCGGTCTGTCCTGTAAATCGCAGTCCATAACAACAACCCAATCTCCCTGTGATTTATCCAAACCTGCCGTAATTGCACGAATCTGCCCGAAATTTCTAGATAAATGTATTCCAACCACACGACTATCTCGTTCACAAACCTTCTGAATTTCCTCCCATGAATTCTGTGGACAGCAATCATCTACTAAAATAATCTCAAATGTATTCGCTATTGTTCCAAGGCTCTCACATAATCTACGATGTAATTCCGGAATAGCTGCCCTACAACCGTACACAGGTACTACTACTGATATATCCATCTTCTTCCCCTCTAGCCAAAATATTCTTTAATACAATCAACTACATATTTTCTATCCTGTTCACCGATACCATAATACATTGGTAATCTAGTCAAACGTTCACTTTCAGATGTGGTAAACTGATCTTCTCCGTGAAATCTACCAAATTTCTCTCCCGCAGGTGCAGAATGTAAAGGTATATAATGAAAAGTACTTTGAACTCCCTTATCTCTCAGATATGTTATAAATTCTGTCCTCTCTGATAAATTCTTCAGTTTTACATAAAACATATGTGCATTATGTATACACTCTTCCGGTATAACGGGTAATTCAACCATCCCTTTTTCCTGTAAATATTTTAACTCGTTATAATAGTAATTCCATGTATCCATCCTATCCTGGTTGATTTCATCAGCTTGTTCAAGTTGAGCCCATAAATATGCTGCATTCATATCACTCGGAAGGTAACTACTACCATAATCAACCCATGTATACTTGTCTACTTGACCACGGAAAAACTTCGCCCTATTGGTTCCTTTCTCACGCAAAATCTCAGCTCTTTCATTATACTCCGGATTGTTAATAACTAAAGCTCCACCTTCTCCCATTGAATAATTTTTGGTTTCATGAAATGAATAGCAACCAAAATCTCCAATTGTACCAAGTGCCTTTCCTTTATAGGTACTCATAACTCCCTGTGCAGCATCTTCGACCACTTTTAAACCATAACGCTTGGCAATTTCCATAAGTGAATCCATCTCACAGGCCACGCCTGCATAGTGAACCGCCACAATCGCTTTCGTTTTATCTGTAATTGCAGCCTCAATCTTCTTTTCATCAATATTCATTGTGTCTGGTCGAATATCCACAAATACCAATTTTGCTCCGGTTAATACAACAGATGTTGCAGTACTTGAAAATGTATAACTCGGAAGGATCACTTCATCACCCTCTTTTAAATCACACAATAACATAGCCATCTCTAACGCTGTTGTTCCACTTGTAGTAAGCAACACCTTCTGTGCATGAAATTTATCCTCAATCCACTTGTTGCATCTTTTTGTGAATTCACCATCACCGCATATTTTTTTATTTTCCACTGCCTGTTTTATATATTGTAATTCATTGCCAATATATGGTGGTATATTAAAGTTTATCATTCATTATCCTCCATTCCTAATATTCTTAACCTAATTTTCTAATATACACTCATTTACTCATATCTGCAAACATTTTCTGAATATTTTCCTTTATAAGTAAAAAAAAGATTTGAACAACTGCCAATAACGTACATAATATTCCTATATTTAATTGGGGTATCTCATAACACGCTTTGATTTTATGCACTCCTTTTGAAATCTTCACTCCAATAAATCCATAATCTACATTATATGTTGTTACCTTATTTCCATCAACATAAACAGACCATCCCTCTTGATCAGGAATTGCTAACATTAAGATACCTTCGCCATCGCAACTTATAGATCCCATCATCGTAGACGAGTCTTCTAAATAAAACTTATAAATCTTTGAACTACTTTCATTTTGCATATTTATCATATCTGTAACAATTGTTTTATTCAATGACTCTACTTTTTGTTCTTCTGATAAACTTTCGAATTCTTTTTTCGAGATAGTCGCATTAAACCACTTTGCCACAGAATCTGTGTTAGAATTTTTATATATAGTGACGGAACCAAATTCCTTTATTTTTTCTAATCCAATACTATACAAAAGTTTATCGCTTGATAAAATATATTTCGAATTAACTAAAGATAATGCCTTTAAATCCAAAGCATTATTCAAACGAAAATCCGTCACTGCTGACATATCTACGGTATTGTATATTTTTTTGTAAAAAGACTCAACATTATAATTAGGTGTAGAATTATATACAGTAATTGTTGAATATCTCTCCAAAAAAGAGTCTGCATATAGTGCCCAATTTATATAATTTTTTTCAACTCTATAAAATGAACTATCATACTCCTCCAACCACTTCAATGCCTTTTCAGTATCCGAAACTCTCCTATTTTCCGCCCATATACTTCTATATTGATCAATTGTAATATAACTACGATAATTAGTTGTTATACTATCATCCAAAATTGTAGACAAAATTATTATAAGAAAAATAAATACTACCGGGGTTATATTTCGTTTACATTTTGCCATAATAATTAACACAGTATATATTATTAATATAGTAAAAACTATACCTACATATTCTATTACTTCATTTGAGGCATTTTTATATGAAAAGTAAATTGTTACAATATTTAATATAAAACCTATTAAAATACCCAATTTACTTATCTCTTTTTTATATATTCGTTCAATAGTATTTAACATAAAAATTCCAATGAACGGGAATATAACAAATGTATATCTATAAGCACTATATGCAAACGCATTAAGAATAAAGCCAGAAAGAGAGTTAAAAATTAATAAATAAAAC
>HF987840.1:1607-1749 GCA_000431135.1 Clostridium sp. CAG:590 | reverse complement strand
GGCTTTATGGATTTGAAGCGGGGGAGTTATTAACAGAAGATCGCCCCAATTTTAATGTATATTTAGATCCGAAGTGTGAATGGGCACTGCGGCATTTGGAATTGTTCCCGGTTGAGGTGAATCAGGCTTCTTATGCAATGTT
>HF987840.1:0-1587 GCA_000431135.1 Clostridium sp. CAG:590 | reverse complement strand
TACGGGTGCCGGGAATCGGGGTGAAGTCTGCAAGGAGAATTGTGATGGCAAGACGTACGGCAAAGCTTACGTTTGATGGATTGAAGAGGATCGGTGTTGTATTGAAACGGGCACACTATTTTATTACTTGCAGTGGCAGGATGTTATATCGCACCAAGATGGAAGAGGACTATATTACGAGAAGGATTCTTGAGTTGGATCATAAGAAGAACTGGGAATTGGATTATGATATTACATTTCGTCAGTTGTCATTATTTCAGGATATGGGAATGGAGGAGGTTTCATGAATCGAATTGTCTATTTATGTGAAGATACGCCGGATGGTGTTTTTACTGCGATTTATGATGCATGGGCAGCCGGAATACCCGATGATCAATTATCAATTCGCATGCAGAACAATTATATGATGGAATTTTTTACGGACTATGTGGAAGTGCAGACGGATTTAGAGAAAGCGGTTAAGGTGGCGAGATCTGTCAGCCGTAAGATTGGAACGGATGCATATGATATGATCTATAAGGCGGCTCTTTCCTGCGAAGAGGAGAAGATTGATGTTATCTACCGCTTTCTGAAACTGGGATTTTCTTATGGACATTCTGTTGTAGCAATGCATGCGGATGACAGAGTGTGCCGATTGTTTGAATATAGCCGCGCGGTAACCAATGAAGCGCATTTGTTTCGCGAATTTGTGCGATTTGGGGAATCGGACGAAGGAATCCTGATTTCACGGATCAAACCAAAGAATCAGGTACTGCCTTTGATCGCATATCATTTTTCGGATCGATTTCCGGAAGAAGATTTTGTTATATTGGATGAGACGCATCGAATGGGATTATTTCATGCAAAGGGGCGGACGGCATATTTGTCCCCGCTAACACAGGAAGCATTCGATAATATATGGAAACATAATCAGGGTCAGATGTATGAGGATCTTTGGAGAACGTTTTTCCGGACAATTGCGATTCAGGAACGAACCAATAAGCAGTGTCAGAGAAATCATTGTGCATTGAGATACCGGGATTATATGGTGGAGTTTCACCGGTGATTGGCATTTTGTATAATGAGACTATACAATACCGACAGAAAAAGTGAGCATCTCTTTAAGATAATATACATTTATTGTAGTTTTTTGTAAAATAATGGGTTTTTGATATACAATATGCACTATATCAATTGTACATTAAGTATAAAAACAGGTAAAAACATAATTATTATGGAAATTGTTGTTGAAAATTACCAATATGTATAGTATAATATGCACATAAGGAACACAGAAACAAATTGCTACGCAGAGAAGAGGTGCATATGGGTCTTTTTGGTAAGAAAGAAGATAAGAATTATATCGTGTTTGATTTGTATTCGGGGGAAGCAGTTGCAGCTTGTACCACGAAAGAGATAAAACAAATAACCCAAGTGCAGGCGAATGCACAATTTATGGAGTGCAATTCTTATGAATTTTTCAAATTCAAGGAACACCAGATTTTGCCGGATGATGTAGATAAACGTCCGAAATTACCTGCGAAGCAATTATAATGTGAATGTTTTCTTTATCTTGTTTTTCTCCTCAAGAGGCAGATACTATGAATG
>HF987839.1:12826-17540 GCA_000431135.1 Clostridium sp. CAG:590 | reverse complement strand
CTTGCGGATGTACCGTGTGGGAACTTTTTGCATCTAAAGAGGATAACAGCTTATCCTGAATGGATTCAACAAATGAAACAGCTTTACTGCGAAAAGATCTCTATTGACGAGTATCAGACCTGGCAAAATGAAACTACTCACACCTCTTTCCACACAAACAAGGTGAATTGGTTCAAAATCTGCAGGATCTCCTTAATCCGAAATCCGCAATGCAGACGAATGGACTTCAAACCACCAATACGGAAGAAACATCCGGAAAGATTATCCCAATGCCAATCCGTCATATTATTTAACAGATATGAATGTACATAATCCACCATATTTTAACAAGTTGGTGATTATCCTGACGACAGCACAATAAAATGTGTTTAGTAGCAAATTAGTAGCAGAGAAAAAGAAAAAGTCCGGGAACGCCCTGTTTATAAGGCTTCCCAGACTTACGGATACTACTCAAACTCTATCGTTCCCGGCGGCTTACTCGTCAGATCATAGAATACTCGATTGACCCCCTTTACCTCATTAATAATCCGGGTCATAACCGTCTGCAACACTGCAAATGGAATCTCTGCACTTTCTGCGGTCATGAAATCAATTGTCTTCACCGCTCTCAATGCAACCGCATAATCATAGGTTCTCTCATCACCCATAACACCAACAGAACGCATATTGGTCAATGCCGCAAAATACTGATTTGGCATCCATGGTGCATCTTTTCCATTCTCATTCTTATATTCCTTCGCTGCTTTATCCACTTCCTCACGGTAAATGAAATCTGCATCCTGTACAATTCGCACCTTATCTGCCGTAACGTCACCAATGATACGGATACCAAGTCCCGGACCCGGGAATGGCTGACGATATACCAGATATTCCGGAAGTCCTAATTCCAAACCAACCTTGCGAACCTCATCCTTGAACAGGTCACGAAGCGGCTCAATGATCTCTTTGAAATCTACATAGTCTGGAAGTCCACCTACATTATGGTGAGACTTGATCACAGCCGATTCTCCACCAAGACCACTCTCTACCACGTCCGGATAAATGGTGCCCTGTGCCAAGAAATCAACCGCACCAATCTTCTTTGCCTCTTCCTCAAATACACGGATGAATTCCTCACCGATGATCTTACGCTTGCTCTCCGGTTCTGTCACACCGGCAAGCTTCTTATAATAACGCTCCTGTGCATTCACACGAACGAAATTAAGATCAAATGTACCGCTCTTGCCAAATACATTCTCCACCTCATCGCCCTCATTTTTACGAAGAAGACCGTGATCTACAAATACGCAGGTAAGCTGCTTGCCAATTGCACGGGATAACAGACCTGCCAATACAGAAGAATCTACACCACCGGAAAGGGCTAACAACACCTTGCCATCGCCGACTTTCTCACGAATTGCCTTAATCTGTTTCTCCACAAAAGCGTCCATCTTCCAGTCACCGGAACAATGGCACACGTTATATACAAAGTTCGAAAGCATCTTCGTACCTTCTACTGTGTGAAGCACTTCCGGATGGAACTGAATCGCATACAGCTTCTTTTCCGGATTCTCTGCTGCTGCAACCGGACAATCAGCTGTTGTTGCACAGATATCGAATCCCGGTGCCACCTTCGAGATATAATCAAAATGGCTCATCCAGCAAACCGTATCCTCACTCACATCTGTAAACAATGCAGATGCTATATTCACATGTACATCCGTCTTACCATACTCACGAACCGGTGCCTTCTCTACCTTACCGCCTAACACATGCTGCATCAACTGTGCACCATAGCAAAGACCAAGTACCGGAATCCCTAATTCAAACAATTCCTTTGAATAGGTTGGAGCACCGTCTTCATAACAACTGTTTGGTCCACCTGTCAGGATAATTCCCTTTGGGTTCATTTCTTTGATCTTACTGATATCTGTCTTGTAAGAATATATCTCACAATACACATTACATTCTCTGACACGGCGTGCAACCAACTGATTGTATTGCCCGCCAAAATCAAGCACAATGACTAATTCTTTGTTCAATTTTCTGCCTCCTTCTTCTGTCAAACTTCTGATCTACCAGTTCCTTCTCTTTTCGGATCATAATCAGAACATGTTATCGTTTTGTCTTTTTATAGGTGAAGTCTGCCCATTCTGAATAATATGTTTTCTTACCTACCTTCTTATAAGAACGAATCGTAAATCCATATTGCGTGTTGCTCGTTAGCTGCTTCACCGTCTTTGTAGTAGCATTCTTACTCACTTTATATGTCTTATATTTAGGATACCAAAAGCTGCCGTAAATATACCGTACCTGATATCCAGAAATGCCAGCTATCTTTTTGAATTTGATTTTTGCACTGCGCTTACTCATCGTCACCTTCTGAATCTTTGGTGTCTTCGGTATAACCGTAATAGTCTTTGTGACACTACCACGCTCACTTCCATCATAAGAAAATGTAATCTTATATTTACCGATCTGTTTTGCAGTTATTTCACCATTCGATGTCAGGGTCACTTTATCTGAATTACAGCTCCAGCTATATGTGCCCAGATCATATACTTTTTTGCTATTCTGATAGGTATATGTCAATCGAAGATTCTGTGTGGTACCCATAGTAAGCTTGGAAGCTATGTTGACCTTCTTCTTGGACAAGTCTAATCGTTTCACCTCTACAGTCTGGATCACGTTCTTTGCAGCTGGTAAAGGAGTCTCATCTAATACAACGCTTTCCGGTTGGAAATTACTTATCCATTCTGCGTTTGTAAATTCGCCTGCTCCTACTCCATTCATGTTCGCCATTCCCATATGTGTAGTTCTCGGATTGATCATGCTCGTATAATGACCAGTAATGGCACCCTTTGTCTGCTTTACCCAATCCGACTTCTCGCAGTACCACATATTCACAGAATTCACAATGGTACTACCAGCCCACGCCAACACTTCTGCATAAGAGCCTACACCATTCGGTGTCATGATAGAGAAACAGCTCTTACCATTTGGTCTCGTATGATCCTCATAAATATTCGCCTCTGCTGCACGGATTCTGGCAATATATTCAAGATCAGAAGACCATTTGATTGGCACATAATCACTCTTTGTTAATTTACGGTCAGGATCTCTTGGATCCGGATATCCCTTTTCACAGGCTTCTAACCGGTATTTGTTTACAAGCTTGATCGCTTCCTTCACATCTGTCGCATAGCTTCCTTCTACACCGACAAGTGCATTGCCCTCTCCTGCAGTCGTAACATCCGTAGGCAGGACCTTTGTTGCTGCTTCCGCCGTCATCTTTGCCATTGGCAATCCCAGGATCACGAGCAAACTCAGGAGACATAATGTAATCCCTATTCTTTTCTGTTGCATGTTCATCCTCCCTCATCTTGTAAAATAGTCGTATTCTAGAAATACGGCATTCTCTGTATATATAGCCATTCCCTTTCATACTATCCGCGGCTATCTATTCCGCATTATCTGTGGCAGCTTCTGTGGTTGCTTCGCTTTCAGAAGCTCCAGCCCCGGTTGTGCTACTATCTTCAGACGCCGCAGCCTCGGTTGTGCTATCTGCTGTCTTCTTGCCTAATTTAACGAGGATATTATCAATCGCTGCCTGCAACTGATTATCTTTTTCTCCTTTTGATTCCTTATAGGCATCTGCGTCTAACTCCACTTCTACATCCGGTTTGATACCAACCTTATGGATATCATTTCCCTTCGGTGTAAAATATTTTGCAATTGTTACCTTGATTGCAGAACCGTCATCTAACGGGAACATTCTCTGTACAATGCCTTTTCCGAATGTGTTCATTCCAACCAGACTACCAATTCCATAATCTTTGATTGCACCTGCAAAAATCTCAGAGGCAGAAGCACTGTAACCATTTACCAATACAGCCAATGGCTTCGTAAACTGCTGCTCCGCTGTCGAATTATATTCATCAATGATATTACCGTCTTTGTCCTCCGTATATACAATCTTGCCTTCCGGAAGCATATAATCTAACATCTTTACCGCAATGTCTAACAAACCGCCGCCATTATTTCTAAGGTCAACGATCAGTCCTTCCATTCCCTGCTTTTCCAGATCCTCAATTGCAGCAATATACTGATCTGCCGTCACCTCGTAAAAGCTTGAAACCTCAACGTATCCAATGTTGTTATCTAACATCTTATATTCAACCGTCGGATTCTCCACTTTCTTACGTGGCATTGTATATTCATGATCTTTCGCATCGGTAGAACGATAAATGGTAAGTGTTACCTCTGTACCTTCTTCTCCACGAATCTTATCTACAACCGTATCCAGATCCTGATCACTGATATCTTCGCCATTTACCTTTGTAAGAATATCTTCCGCCTCAATACCTGCATCTTGGGCAGGTCCGTCAAATACCTTTGTTACCGTGATCGTCTTGGTGTCTGCCGCCTGGGATACCTGCACACCGACACCAACATATTCACCTTCCGTATCTTCCATAAAGCTTGCATATTCTTCTTTTGTGTAATATACAGAATATGGATCGTCGAGACCTTCCATATATCCCTTGATGATACCATCCTGTTTTGCCTGTTCATCCTCTTTAAAATAGAAGTTCTTATCCAGAATACTCTGAATCTTCTCTAACTTCTCATTCGTGTCTTTTCCAACAACATCACTGCTGCTTAACATCTTGACAGAAGTGTCACGGGTAGAGTCCTCTGTCCCCTTTGCTGTCATCTTAACACTGCCACAACC
>HF987839.1:2965-12693 GCA_000431135.1 Clostridium sp. CAG:590 | reverse complement strand
TGTCGCACTAGAACTATACTCTTAGTGCGACATTCCTATTCTACTACATATATGTTAATATTTCGTGTTCACGCTCTCTATAGCGTCTACTGCAGATAACCCAACGGATCTACATAGGCACCATTTACACGAACACCAAAATGACAATGCGGTCCGGTCGAAACACCAGTCGACCCCGCCGATGCAATCTGCTGTCCTGCTGCCACGGTTTCTCCAACCGATACGGCAAGCGATGAGTTATGCATATATACGGTAACCACTCCGCCACCATGATCAATACACACATAATTACCTTCCGCATAGTTATATGCTGCCACAATAACCGTTCCGGATGCTGCTGCTACAACTGCTGCTCCGGTATCACATGCAATGTCGATTCCTCTATGATTCGAACTCGCGCCTGCAACCGGTGATGTTCTGGAACCAAAATAAGAAGTGATCTGGTTATAACCGGGAACCGGCCATGTAAATACACCACCTGTATAAGTAGTGCCACCACCACCTGCAGTTCCTCCACTATTCGCATTGGAATTTGCCTCAGCAGCCGCAATAATATTCTCTGCCTCCTGCTGTGCCTGTGTATATTTTTGAAGTTCTTCCTGCTGGCCTTTGATCGAAGTGTTATATTCATCAATCTGACTCTTCTTCTCTTCCACCAGCACTTCCATATTTTCTTTTTGTTTTGCCACTTCCTCCTGAAGCTTCTCATTGCTTTCAAGGTCTTTATCTAATTTCATCTTGATATTAGCAACCTGCTCTTTTGCTGTCTTTAATTCCTTCAGGATATTATAATCATACAGAGATACCTGCGACACATATTCCGTCTTATTCATCATATCCGTCATGGAACTTGCTGTCAGCAGCACATCAAGATAACGTTTGTTGCCGGATTCATACACCATCTGAATTCGCTGCTTCATCTCATTATACTGCTGTTCCTGTGCCGCCTCCGCTTCTTTCAGATTCGCCTTGGTATCTTCAATCGTTGCCTCTAATTCTTTTTGATTCTCTTCCAGATGTGAAATCTCCAATTGAAGCTCATTTAAAGATTTATCCAATTGTATTACATAATTCTCCAGGTTATTCTTGGCATCCTTCAGGTTGTCCAGAATCTCCTGTGCCTTCTTTTTCTTTTGCGAATATTCTGCCGCATCTTTACGTGCCTTATCCACTGAAGCGTCTGCCGAACCATCATCCGTCTGGGTTGTGTCCGTCTTGGCCTCTGTTGTACCAGTTGCCATACTCACCGCCCCCTGTGGCGAGATACATCCAACCGCCAAAGCAATCGCAAGTATATTACAAAATAACATTCTGGGTCTTTTGTGAAACACGATCACACCTCCTATACCCTTAAATGTTTGTGTGTTGTGATCAGACTTCCAAAAAATCCAATTCCAACACCCATCAATAACGCAATCGGTGCTAATCCCTTATACACCTCACCAACTGACACAAAATGCATCAGATTGGCTACTACTGTAAAATGCTGTGTCAGATAATCAATCACTCCGTTATACATAAAATAAATGATACCTAACGGGATGATAGAACCAACCAGTCCGATCAACACACCTTCAACTAAGAACGGTGCACGAACAAATATATCCTTTGCGCCGATCAGTTTCATAATGGCAATCTCTTCTTTTCTGACAGATATACCAATCGTGATCGTATTACTGATCAGGAATAAGGAAACCAGCAATAAAATAAGAATGACTCCGATAGAAGCATATCCCACCAACCGGTTCAACGCGTTCAGACTCTTTGCCGTTCCGTCACTGCTGTTGACACGACGTACATTCTCAATCTTCTCAATCTGCGATACGGTATCTTTCTGCTTACTGATATCTTTGAGCGTAATCTCATAAGAGGAAGAATTTGCCAGCGGATTATCATCTCCAAATACGGAGTGTACATAATCCTCGTTGCCACCATACACATCATCCACATAATTATTCCATGCCTTATCTGCAGACACATAATAAATGGTATCAATATTCTTAATGGCTTTCAACTCATTTCCAATCTCTGCAATCCTGTTTTCATCTGTCCCTTCATCAAAGAAAACTGAAATTGTTAACGTCTCCTCAATCGACTGTATCTCATTCTCCATATTCAACACAATGGAATAAAATATACCGAATAAAAACAAACATGCAACGATCGTTCCTACAGAAGCAAGGGAGAAGAGAAGATTACGGCGGATATTCTTAAGTCCCTGTTTGATACTATAACCTAATGTATTAATCTTCATCGTGATAACCACCCTTTTCCTCATCGCTGATGATCTTGCCCTTCTTCAGCGTAATGACTCTCTTTTGCATAAGATTGACAATATCTTTGTTATGCGTTACAACAACAACCGTCGTTCCTCTCCGATTAATGTCCTCCAATAACCGCATGATCTCCATTGAATTCTTCGGATCCAGATTACCGGTCGGCTCATCCGCCAAAATGATCTCCGGCTGATTCACAATTGCTCTGGCAAGTGCTACTCTCTGTTGTTCTCCACCGGAAAGTTCCTTCGGAAACTGCTTATACCTGTCTGCTAGTCCAACCATTGTCAATGTTGCCGGTACCTCTCTCCGGATCTCCCGCATCGGCTTTTCAATCACCTGCTGTGCAAAGGCTACATTTTCAAACACGGTACGATCCTTCAACAAGCGGAAATTCTGGAATACGACACCGATCTTTCTTCGTAACATCGGAATCTCTTTTCTTTTTAACTTACTATATTGCTTGTCATCGACAGAAATCTCACCCGATGTCGGATTCATTTCTTTTAATAATAATTTGATCAATGTTGTCTTTCCAGAACCACTGCTGCCGACAACAAATACAAACTCCCCTTTATTGATATGAAATGTAACATCATCCAGTGCTTTTGTTCCTGTCGGATACTGCATGGTTACATGATCAAGCACAACCATAATGGTGCTCCCTTCTGTTCATTGTGTATATTAGTATTCTAATGACTCCATGTATTTCATATATTTTACGACCATTAACGCAATCTTAAATGTGATCGCATCCTCAAATACACGAAGATCCAAACCGGTACTCTTTTGTAATTTGTCAAGACGATATACCAATGTATTACGATGGATATACAACTGTCTTGATGTCTCAGATACATTCAGGCTGTTCTCAAAGAACTTATTGATCGTTGTGAGTGTCTCTTCATCGAAATCATCCGGTGAACGGTTCTCAAAAATCTCCTTGATAAACATCTTGCAAAGCGGAATCGGAAGCTGATAGATCAAACGGCCGATGCCAAGATTGCTGTATGCAATAATATTGCGATTGCCATAGAAGATCTTTCCTACATCTAATGCCATCTTTGCTTCCTTGTACGAACGTGACACTTCTTTGATCTCATTGACAATCGTACCAAACGCTACATGTACGGAAGACATTGCCTCGGTATTCAGCATATCAACGATAACCTTCGCTGTCTTGTTCATATCCTCATAGCTTTCATTCTGTTTTACCTCTTTGACAAGAATAATATTCTTCTCATCCACCGCGGTCACAAAATCCTTTGCCTTGCTGGAGAATATGTTCCGGACAGTCTCTAACGCATTATTATCCTTTTCGTTCTTTGTCTCGATGATAAATACGATTCTTCTGACATCCGTATCAATATGCAGTTTCTTTGCACGGTTGTAAATGTCAACTAACAGCAGATTATCCAATAACAGATTCTTGATAAAGTTATCCTTATCGAATCGTTCCTTGTAAGCAACTAACAGATTCTGTACCTGAAATGCTGCAATCTTGCCGATCATGTATACGTCATCCGCCTCACCTTTTGCAATAATGACATATTCTAACTGGTTATCATCAAATACTTTAAAAAACTGGTATCCCTGTAACATCTGGCTCTCTGCCGGAGAATCCACAAATGCAAGAACAGACTGCTCATATTCGTCCACGTCACGAAGTGTGGATGCCAGTGCTTTTCCCTCGGTATCCATAACACACAGATCAATTCTTGTAATTGCTTTGATTCCTTCGATGGTATCTTGTAAAATCTGGTTTGATATCATTCCATTCACTCCTTCTTTATTGTAAAAAACACCTACCCTATATTTTAACGGAAATCACCCGAAAAAGAAAGTAAAATTTCTATAAATGTGTAAGAATTTTCACCCCGGCATCTTTGGATAACGGATTGCGTTTTCCATAGTCAAACAGACAATAACAGGTCTTATCTTCATTGGTATCCACCGCATCTGCCGATTGTAGGTAATCACTTATCCCCTCTGCCAAGATCCACGCCACCGATTTTGAGGAAACCGGTTCAATATGCATCGTCCGCGCCGCAACCTTAGAGTCATATCCCTCCTTCATAAGCCAAACCTCATCCGTTCCGGCATTTTTGAAAAACTGCTGATAAACAATCTTATCAATCGGTTCCTCCGGTCGCCATGCCGGACGGCTCTTCGCATTTTCTCTTAAATAATAATCATATGTGAGCAGATCATCCAATACCGTCATCGACAGATCCGTTATCGTCGGATCGGCAATTGCAAACTGACGCAGTGCTTCATACCGTGCCTCTCTTTTAAATCCGATTCCAAACAGATCATTTGCTTCATAATAATCACCCAGTGCCGCATAGAAAGAAAATGTGGAAGGATAAAAAGAAAGCAGATACGGAATCGTATGTGCAAACTGATCACTGTTGTAATACACTTCTACCATTTCTTCCACTTTTTTCAAAGCCAATATCTCATCATAAGAAATCCATTTTGTACATAGCACTTCATATGGCTGATAATCCTGATACTGTAAATCATATGCCTCCACCTGTTCTTCCATGTACGATCCTTTTAACACTTTTAGGAAACCAAGCTGTAACTGATCCGGTTTCATGTCATATGCTTGATCGAATGATTTCCGAAATGTGATAAAATCCTCATATGGCAATCCCGCAATCAGATCCAAGTGCTGATGAATATTGTGCATGGCATGTACTGCGAGCATATTCTTCTTTACTTTCTCGATATTCATCGTGCGATGAATCTCTTTTACCGTTTCCGGATTCGTCGACTGCAGACCGATCTCTAACTGGATCAAACCGGGACGCATATGACGGAACACTTCCAGTTCCTCTTCGCCTAACAGATCTGCGGATATTTCAAAATGAAAATTCGTAATGCCATTATCATGTTCTGTAATATAACGCCAGATTGCCAGCGAATGTTCCCTTTTACAATTGAATGTCCGGTCAATAAATTTCACCTGTGGCACCCGGTGATCTAAGAAAAACTGAAGCTCCCGCTCCACCAGTTCCATGCTCCGGAACCGTACCCGCTTATCAATCGACGACAGACAATAGCTGCACGAAAACGGACACCCACGGCTCGTCTCATAATACAGGATCTTATTCCGAAATCTCGTCAGATCTTTGTAAATAAACGGCACATCATCCAATGACATGATTGCCCTCGGCGGATTCTGATGAATCATCCCCGTTTCATCCCGATACATAATACCCGCAACCCGGTCAACATCCGCCTTTTGCGACCACACCTTCGTCATCTCATAAAATGTTACTTCCCCTTCTCCCTGAATAATTCCTTCTATGCAGACATTCTCCTGTAACAGTCTCTCGCTGTCAAAACTCACTTCCGGTCCCCCTAACCAGATCCGTGTATCCGGTGCAACTTTATGCAGTTCTTTTGCAATGGTTAGAATTTCGTGAATATTCCAGATATAACAAGAAAAGGCAACAACCGCTGCCTTTTCCTGATACAAAGACTGTAAGATTAAGTCCAGATTATGATTGATCGTGTATTCCCTGATCACAAGTTCTGTTTCATCATTTTTCAAATGTTCTTTCGCATATGCTTCCAGATCATATACTGCCAGATTGGAATGTACATATTTTGCATTTAGTGCCGCCAATACAATCTTCATTCTCATTCCCTGCCTTGTGTCTAATCTGCTTTACCAGCCAAATAATTGACAAACTGCTGTGCCGTACGTCCGGAGATTCCACCATGAGAAAGTTCCCATTTGTTCGCTTCTGCGCACAATTCTTCTTCTGACAATGTGATTGCAGGCTCTCTTGCTGCCAATTCTGTGACAATATGGAAAAATTCTTTCTGGTTTGGACGTGAGAAATTGATTGTCACACCAAAACGGTTTACAAGAGATAATTTCTCCTGCATTGTGTCTGACCGGTGTAATTCTCCTCCATCACCATGCTCTAGGTCATTTCTGTCATTCCATGTTTCTTTGATCAAATGTCTCCGGTTAGACGTTGCGTAGATCAATACGTTATCCGGCTTGGTCTCCACACCACCTTCGATCACCGCTTTTAAGAATTTGTATTCTATCTCGAACTCTTCAAATGACAGATCATCCATATATATAATGTAACGATAATTACGGTTCTTGATCATTGAGATCACTGTCGACAGATCCTTGAATTGATGCTTATAGATCTCGATCATACGCAGTCCCTGATCATAGTATTCATTGATGATCGCCTTAATGCAGGTTGATTTACCCGTACCGGAATCACCAAACAGCAGACAGTTATTCGCCGGTCTGCCCTCTACAAATGCCTGCGTATTGTCGATCAGTTTCTTCTTCTGTATCTCATAGCCTACCAGATCATCCAACAGAACCGTCTCTGTATTGTTGATTGGAAAAATGTCTACCTTATCTCCGATATTCCGGATACGGAATGCCTTGTTCAGTCCAAACATTCCAACACCATAGTCTGCATAGAATTGCGTTACCTCTTTAAAAAAGCCTTCTCCGTCATCACATTTTTCTAACCGTTTTGATAATTCTCTGACTTTTTCCGAAACATTATAGTTGTACATTCTCTCTTTTTTAACGATTGCTTTATAATTGGAGATCGTAGAAAAACAATCAATCCCTAACTCTTTTTCAATCTCATAGAAATTATAATCAAACAATTCTTTGAAGATCTTAAAATCGTTCATTGCAAAATGATTCACACTGCCATCATTGGCTCCGACCTTCTCACTGGTAAGCGTAAATGAATTCTCATTTGTCATCATAACAAATGTCAGATAATTATGCCACAGGTTATCATCAAATCCATAGTCAGTCGCCAGATCCAGCAATCTCTTGATTTCTCCATAAATACGGGTGATCAGGCTCTCTTTGCTGATATGCTTTTTATCTTTCATTTCCTCTAACTTAGAGGCACTGAAAGCAGAAGAACTTCCCAACACATTCTCCTTATACCAGTCAAAATCCTCAAAGATTGCCGCCAGATGTTTTAAAATGCTGTCTTCTCCCAAATCCCGATATACGATTAATTTTGACACCTGCTTATACATATTCCGTTCCTTCTTTCTTATATCTCATTCGTTCTATCCTATGTTATTCCATAATCTCTCCGGTCTCAACATCCACATTCCGGACACTGATTCCATTTACTTCCACGCTGTCATTTACTTCAATCATAATGTACTGTCTGCCATCGATCATTCTTGTCTCCACCAGATCTGTACGTTCCGGTTTGACCTTTATAACAACATCCGGCATCTTAATATCAAAGCTCTTTGTACTGGCTACGGTCGCTGCTGCAAACTTCGGCTGTTCTTCATCACATACAATGCTGTCAAATGCAGTTTCAAACTGCTCCAACGCCTCCTGCTTCACACCGCTGTCCTCCAACAGTTTCCGCATATCCATCTTGTCCAGCTCCGGCGGTTCCGGTGCATCTTTGCGGTCTTCCACATACTCATTCAGATTCTCATGAATCGTCTTAACCGTATCAAAATCACACTGTTCTCCCAATGTATTCTCAATAATATCCTGAAATGTCTCCTGCTGCGCCTTATAGGTCAATGGCGCACCACATCCTAATGTCTGGTCGATAAATTCATCCTGTAGATTCTCTGAATTCTTAGAATAGTACAGTAAATTATGCACATCGGAAGTCCGGTCATTAAATGCCGGAAATAAGAATCCATGAATCGGTGCCGCAACCACCCAGTCTCTGATCCGGCTCTCAATACTGTTGTTCTTCTCGTTGTAGCAAAGACCTGCATCTGTCAGTTTAACCGGGCAGATGCTGCATAGAATGTAATCATACACTTCTTCTGATGCATCGTCATTCTCTATTCCGTCACTCGTTCTTCCCGGCACATCATAGGTTGCATAGATCAAAATGATATAATAATGTTCATCATAATGATACGTCTCGATCACCTTATCATAAAACTGTTCTAATAACGTATCATCCTCTAACTTGGAATTCTTCAGGCGAAGCAAAAACTCCTGTGTTCCACCCTCTGCTTCCTGATCATTAGGGAATTCCATATTTAACAGATTCTTACCGATCGTACCGGACATCGTACCCTTAAATATCGTAAAATACTTAAAATTCTCTTCCTCTGTCAAAGTCAGAAATGTCTGCGCCAACTCTGTCTTCTTATTCTTATCGCCATCCACATAACAGCCACAGATTCTGGAGATTGTACAATTCTCCGGTGTAAACTGCTTCTTAATCTCATTAATCTCTTTCTTGTTCATGTCTTGTTCCTCAGTATATTCTTTCTGTTATATCATACAACGCACATACACAAATGGATCTGTGATCAGCTCCACAACTTCGCCGGATACACTCCGTCTGCGATCATCTGCCGGAACCCTTCCTGTGCAATCGCAATATCTTCCCGATATGTGATGCCGATCCACTTGTCATTCGTCTCCCGGACTTCCACTTCTACCTGATCCTTATGTAAAAGATCACCGACACGGATTGGTATTAAATACTCCTTCTTCAATGGATCTTTGCTGTCATCCTGTAAGAATTCCACGAATCCGTCTTCTAACACTTTGAATAACTCCGGTCCCGCTGCCCACATATTCATGGAAACATGCGAATCCGGCGTGATCCACTTCATTACTTCCGCATCATCACATTGTACGTTACCTGCTGTATCCATTGCAATTCCGGTTGTCTCCACTACTTCCTGTAACATCTCATTGTCATCTACCACGCAGACACCCCGTGTTACCGTTCCGTTCTCGCTGACCGTATTCTTCAGAATAAATCCTGCCATTGCCATCTGCAATGTATCAGAATCCGGATGCTCTTTCGTCAGGAAATCATGTAATTTACAAAATGCTTCCTTCCCGTAATAATCATCTGCATTGATGATGACAAACGGCTCATGCACTACATCCTTGCAACAAAGAACTGCCTGTCCGGTTCCCCATGGCTTCGTTCTTCCTTCCGGTACAGAAAATCCGTCCGGTAACTGATCTAACGCCTGATATACATAATCAACTTCTATCTCTTTGGCGATCCGGTCTCCGATCACCTCTTTGAATTCTTCCTCAATATCCTTACGGATTACGAACACGACTTTATCAAATCCTGCCTCTTTTGCATCATAGATTGAATAATCCATAATGATCTCTCCGCCTTCTGACATCTTCGCAAGTTGTTTAATTCCCGTTCCAAATCTTGAGCCGATTCCGGCTGCCATAATAATTAATGTTGTCTTCACTCTGTACCCTCCAAATTGTATCTCATGTCCGTGTTATACCGAATATCTCCTATATCCTTCTGATGTGTTCATACAAAAATGTGCTTTATTATTATAACAAAAAGCATCGCAATATTCAACTATGCTTTTCGTAGACATTTTCCGACATTTCATACAATTCATTGGTAGAAATGGACAAGAGAAATCTCACATACTATCCGGGTTGCAATTGACAAA
>HF987839.1:0-2888 GCA_000431135.1 Clostridium sp. CAG:590 | reverse complement strand
CCCCGCCGCAAATCCCACAAAATTCAATAGCATCTCCCCCATATCACAATGCCGCCCCGGAATTCCGATCAACACCTTGCCCGCCTCTGCAAAAAATGCCAGCCCCATACCGGACACAATAAATAAAAATGTACGAAGTTTCTTAGCGGTCATCTCCATCCCCAGCAGCAGCACTCCCAACATGCCATATACATATAGTGTGATCACATGCGCCGCTGTCCGCAAGCGGTGATCCCATAACATCATTTCGTTCCAGTCATTCGTATCAATTCCACACAGCCGGAACAGCCATGCCGTTAAATGCTGACTGGTAGATGCTGTATCCGTGCCATTCTGAAAAGAGAGGTAAAGAATAATTCCCGCCCATGCCAGCAGAACAATCGTTAATATATACCGTTTCCAATAACGTTTTTGCATTACATCTCACTTCTCCTTCCACCATTCCAACAGATTCTCTACAGACGGATTGGCATTCTCAGCCGACCAGACCATTTCAAAATTCAGCGTCTCGGCAGTTCCGTCACTCTTCATCACCGGAACGATCGCCAGTTCTTCATTCCGGCTATATGGTCTGACAATATATTCCGGCAGCAGGCTCACACCCATCTCTAATGCCGCCATCAGCATAATCGTCTCCGGTTCTTTCTCCACCGCAACTACCTGTGGCAAAAATCCACCTCTTTGATATACCCAGAGCATCTCCTCCATCTCATCTCTCGATCTCGCAGCCGGCTGCATGATAATAAAGGACTGATCTTTTAATTCCTTACATTCTATCTCTTTCCTTTCTGCCAAAGGATTATTGCGTGACATCGCAACATACAGCGGATAGCTCCGGATATACTGTCGGTTCATATTCTCGTATACCCTCTGATGCGGCTGCACAGTAAATGCAATATCACACTCTCCCTTTTGCAGATGTTCCATCAATCCACTCATTGTATTCCGTAAGAACTTTAACTTGATATTCGGAAATGCCTCATGGAATCCACGAAGCAGTTCATAACAATCACTCTGACCAAATCCACTGATAAATCCAACCGATAACTCACCATCCATACCGGTTGACGCCATTCTCGCCAGACGTATTGCTTCATCACTGCGCTTTAAGATTGCTTTCGCCTCTTTAAGATACACTTTTCCCGCCGTTGTCAATTCCATATGATGCTTATCCCGGATAAACAACTGTACCTCAAGCGTCCGCTCCAACGCCTGTATCTGCTGTGTCATCGCCGTCTGCGAAATATAACATTCCTTTGCTGCTTTTGTAAAATTCAAATGATGTGCTGCACACACAAAATATTCTAATTGATTCAGATTCATTCTATTCTCGCCTTGTTATAAGTTTTACTTATTATTTATTTGTATTATATCATTAGACAAAAGCATTTTCCAGTGTCATAATAAGAAAAACTTGATCAGTTACGATTGAACACTGACACCATTTATTTTAAAAGACAGGAAATTATAAGGAGGACAAAACCATGGATCACAAAATTCCATACAAAATATATCTTACAGAGGATGAGATTCCAAAGAGCTGGTACAATCTGCGCGCCGACATGACCAATAAGCCGGCTCCCCTGTTAAATCCGGGAACCTACCAGCCTTTAACTGCCGAGGAACTGGCGCCGATCTTCTGCAAGGAGCTGGTTGCCCAGGAATTAGATGATACAACGCCATTTATCGAGATTCCGGAAGAGATCCGTGATTTCTATAAAATGTATCGTCCGGCACCACTTGTAAGAGCTTATTATTTAGAAAAAGCCTTAGACACCCCGGCCCACATTTATTATAAGTTTGAAGGAAATAATACAAGCGGAAGTCACAAATTGAATTCCGCTATCGCACAGGCTTATTATGCAAAAAAGCAGGGACTGAAAGGTGTCACTACCGAAACCGGAGCCGGTCAATGGGGAACTGCACTTTCCATGGCTTGCGCTTACTTTGATCTGGATTGTAAAGTATATATGGTTAAGGTATCTTACGAGCAGAAACCATTCCGAAGAGAGGTTATGCGTACCTATGGAGCAAATGTTACTCCATCCCCATCCATGGATACCGAAGTCGGTCGTAAGATCTTAGCCGCTCATCCGGGAACGACCGGTTCTCTTGGATGTGCCATCTCCGAAGCCGTTGAAGTAGCGACCCAAAACGAAGGCTACCGTTATGTATTAGGAAGTGTACTGAATCAGGTTCTGTTACATCAGTCTATCATCGGTCTTGAGACAAAGGCTGCAATGGATAAATATAACATTACCCCTGACATTATCATCGGATGTGCCGGTGGCGGTTCGAACTTAGGCGGTCTGATTGCACCATTTATGGGTGAGAAACTCCGTGGCGAAAAAGATTACCGTTTCATCGCTGTAGAACCTGCATCCTGTCCAAGCTTCACAAGAGGAAAGTTTGCATATGATTTCTGCGATACCGGTATGATCTGTCCATTGGCAAAGATGTACACATTGGGAAGTGGATTCATTCCTTCTCCAAACCATGCAGGAGGACTTCGTTTCCACGGTATGAGTTCTACACTTTCCCAGTTGTATCATGATGGCTACATGGAAGCAACTTCTGTAGAACAGACTTCTGTATTTGAAGCTGCTGAATTCTTTGCAAGAGCAGAGGGTATCCTTCCTGCACCGGAAAGCTCACACGCAATCCGTGTTGCAATTGACGAAGCACTGAAATGCAAAGAAACCGGTGAAGAGAAAAACATCCTATTCGGCTTAACCGGTACCGGTTACTTCGATATGTTTGCTTACGAGAAGTTCCATGACGGTAAAATGAGTGATTATATTCCTACTGATGCAGATTTGCAGGCCGGATTTGATGGCATTCCAAAATTTCCGGGAAATATCGATCCTTGCACAGCGTGAGGGACGGAC
>HF987838.1:1420-21671 GCA_000431135.1 Clostridium sp. CAG:590 | reverse complement strand
TGTCTGTCTGTCTGTCTGTCTGTCATGAGCGTGCTGCCTGTTTCAGCAAATGTCAAGAGCAAATCTCGATAATATTCATATTGCTTCTGGCGTGCTTCGATTTCGCCTGGCAAGCCAATATTCAAGTCAGTACAAATAACATCAAAATGTTCGATTACCTGTACCAACCTTTTTTGCGTATCAAGCGGTGGAACAGAAATAAGCACTCTTCCAATATCATCCTTATTTATTTTTGTAGGTGTTGCATCCCACAAAATCCATTTACTTAATTCTCTTCTGCCCCAACCACTTTCCAAATAATACTTCAAATATTTGCTATCAAGAATATCTGCATTTGGACGCAACAATGCCAGTGAAACATAATAAGCTAAATCATCATTTCGCTCTACTACTGTACATTTTCCAATAATCCCTGCAGTAATCCTTGTCATAAAAACATCACCTATGCGGGGTTTAATTTTATATTTCGCATAAGCCTCTGTCGAAATGAATTTTTGAGTTCCATACAAATCATCAATGTTTTCTACACTCACAAATGGTATTCCACCGTTAGTATATTTTGGTGTTTGATGTGTTCCGTCATAAATTTCACAAACAGTATTCAGCTTAACTTTTTCAGATTTACACTCTTTTTGTATTAAAGCGTCTCTGTAAAAACTATACTGTTTCTTCCGAGCTGTAAGCTCGGCTGTAAGCTCGGCTGTAAGTAACGTGAAAGAGTCCAAAATATGGACTATTTCACGTTGTACCTCCAGAGGAGGTACAGGGAGCATAAACTCCTCTATCATAGGCTTTCTTATAGATTTCACGGTCGCACTTACGGCCTTACGCATAATAAAACTCTTAAAAAAAGCGCGAAAATAATGATAAGCGAACTTAACATCGACTGAATTATCAGTAAAATGTATACGATACACCCTTTGATGAATAGCATATTTGCCATTCACATAATGGTATATTTCTCCAATCCCACCTTCTCCAGGTATAATAATTGCTTCTTCATCATATTCCCATTCATTTTTTCTTTTCACGGTTTGTGAACGTATAAAAAATGGATACTTTCCATCTTCCTGTGCTTCATTGCCATTACTGCTTCCAGTTCCAACTTCTGCCAATTTTTTTATTGGTTTATATTCAACTCCGTCAGGACAGAATTCTTGAATCAAATCATCAATTTTACTCATTTTTCTGTCCTCCACTTAATTTATGATATTGTTTTTTCCATGCACGAGATGGCTTTCTACAAATACCATCCTCAGATGTAAAAGCACAAATATTTGTAATGGAATTATTAGCACATATGTCTGGGTTATTTGCTCTGCATCCATATGTCTGCACTTCCGTGTCAAGTTCATTTAATGGGGCATTAAAAGATACTTTTAATTCTTTTGTACTCATGAGTTCACCTCGATTTCTGTGATGATCTTATCAATCTCATCACGGAGCACTTGCTCACGAGCAACAATTTCTTTGATTTCCGCATTAAGTTTCACAATGTCAATTTTCTCTCTTGTATCTTCTGCTTCAACATACGTGGATACAGACAAATTATAATCATTGCCAGAGACTTCTTCATAGCTTGCCAAATGTGCAAAATGTTCCATTTCTTCACGCTTAGCAAACACATCTACAATCCGATCAATGTTCTCTGGTGTCAGCTTATTATTGTTAGTCACCTTCACGCATTCACTTGTGGCATCAATAAACAGGGTCTTGTTGTCTGTCTTATTCTTTTTCATTACCATGATACAAGTCGCAATCGAAGTTCCAAAGAACAGGTTACTCGGCAACTGAATAATACAGTCGATATAGTTATTGTCTACCAGATATTTACGGATTTTCTGTTCTGCACCGCCACGGTACATAATTCCCGGAAAACATACAATGGCAGCAGTTCCATTAGAAGCAAGCCATGATAAACTGTGCATAATAAACGCCATATCCGCTTTACTCTTAGGTGCCAAAACTCCAGCCGGAGCAAAGCGAGGATCATTGATGAGCAATGGATTTTCGTCTCCCGCCCATTTGATAGAATAAGGCGGATTAGACACGATCAGCTCAAATGGCTCATCATCCCAATGTTGCGGACTGAGCAGTGTATCTTCACAGGCAATATCAAATTTATCAAATCCCACATCATGCAGAAACATATTAATACGGCACAAATTGTAGGTTGTGATATTGATTTCCTGCCCATAAAAGCCATTACGAATAGCATCTTTTCCCAGAATTTTCTCAGCCTTCAAAAGCAATGAACCCGAACCACAAGCAGGATCATATACCTTATTGATTTCTGTTTTACCTACAGTTCCAAGCCGTGTAAGCAGTTCGGATACATCTGCCGGAGTAAAGAATTCCCCACCAGATTTTCCGGCATTTGATGCATACATAGTCATAAGATACTCATACGCATCTCCAAAGGCATCAATGGAATGATCCTTCACATCTCCTAGATTCATCTCTCCTACACCATTCAACAGTTTAACAAGTTTTTCATTTCGCTTTGCAACTGTAGACCCCAGTTTATTGCTGTTTACATCATAGTCATCGAACAATCCGGCAAAGTCACTCTCTGCCTCACTGCCTTTTGCTGATTCTTCGATGTGACGGAACACGCGCTCCAGTGTTTCATTTAAATTTTCATCATTTACAGCCTTGGCACGGACATTACAGAAAAGTTCACTCGGAAGGATAAAAAACCCTTTTTCTTCTACCAATCCCGCTCTTGCTTCTTCTGCATCCTCATCCGGCATTTTTGCAAAATCAAAATCCGTGTTGCCCGCATCAATTTCACCATTGTTTATGTAATTACACAGGTTTTCGGAAATATAACGATAAAACATCGTTCCAAGAACATAATTTTTGAAATCCCATCCATCAACTGCTCCACGCAGTTCATCTGCAATCGCCCATATTGCACGATGAAGTTCCTCTCGTTCTTGTTCCTTTTTGGTATCAACCATTCTCTTTTCCTCCGTCATTTTTAATATCAGACAGATCTTCCTCTTTATTCATTATACGTCTTGGATCTATCGGTTTTTCTGCATCCTTTGGTATCATCCACATTCGCCCGATAAGAACAGCGCCTTTAACTCTGCCTTCCTTGCAAAATACTGCAACTCTTCTTTGCGAAACATTCCATTTTTTTGCTATTTCCGCTGATGATAAATAATCCATTCGTTTTCCTCCATCAATTCCAACAAATGATATTAAGATTATTATATTCGAGATTGCGAATAGTTGCAAGCTAATTTATGCCCCATATTTCGTTTGCTTTAGTTATAATCAAACGCCCATCCTCGCACTTCACTTCAATCTGCTCTCCGATGTCAAATCCCAACTCCGACAGCCACTGTCCCTTAAGTACAATGCTTGGTGTCCTTTTGTACTGGTATCCGCTTGCTTCGTAAACTTTCATTTCTCTATATTTTTTATATGCCATAGGCTTCTTCTCCTTTTGCTGATTTATTAGGCTTTTGCGGTAAGATTAACTTCCGCTAAATTATTGCTTCTTTTGCCAATTTATATGTTTTTTGTGATACCCCCTTGAACAAGGGAAACGACAACGGGGAATAATTTCCTCGTCTAAGCACAGTTTTAGAATGTAAATTATAGCGATATGTAGAGGCACAAATGCCCAGTTTATGCGGGTTTCAGGCACTAGGGGGATATCCAACTTTAGAGTCTTAACACCGGATATAGCGATCAAATGCGCAATTCCATTTCTCTGATACAACAATTTGGTATCTGTATCCAGATTACTGCGTTCTCCCAAAACCATCGCACATGCCAAAGAGGCATCTGTTTCAGAAAACAACCGGTAGTAAATCTGTATCATATAATTTTTGATCCGATATAAATACGCTTTTATACTAAAAACAGATGCTTTTATCGATAAAACCTCAACATGAGTTAACCGAAGATAATTGCCTTTTCCAAACTGATATGCACTCTCATCAAATCCTCCCGGATTCGTAGACTGTGAGAACTGCTGAACAATCCCATTTCCCCTTATCCATGTGCCAATTGCAAATTCTGTCTCCTGTTCTATCAGAATATGTACCCGGATATTATTATCATCCAGCAAAGTAGTCGCAACACGATACTGATATGTATCATCCTTTTTCTCGATATCAGATATCTTTCCATAAAAAGAGAGGCCGGTTCCGTTTTCTACATCGCATATATCATGTTGTCTTTCCACATAGCAAAATGAGATTCCACCCAGCACAAAAAACAGAATTCCCGACATAAGCAGCATCTGATTCTTCTTCACATAGGACTGCCTGCATATCCTGATTCCGCCAACCGACACAATTCCTAAAATACCCATCCACCCTACTGAACAATATTTTACAAATACCTCTCCAAGCATGAACAAAATTACCCAGTAAAGTATAGGTCGTTTCAATTATTCTGTTGTATCCTCCTGTATTAAATCCAAATTTCTCTCAAACAGCCCGTCAAACTCCATTGTTTCCCTGAAATATTGTTGTTTTTCTCCGTTCTTTAAAAACTGTACCTTTGACACCGTCGGAAGCTCCACCAGAGAATTCACAATTGAATATACTACAATATCATTTTTCAATGTATTATCCGTATTATAAAATTCATCACTCAGATCAACGTAACAGATCCCATCCTTAACGGAAATATTGCGAATCGTTGTATTCGCCGGTAATGTCTTCTGATATCCTTCCCTGTCCGGTCCTTCGATCAATGACTCCATTACCAACCGGTCTAATGAAGTTGTATTGGATATCTCAATCTTCTTTCGGTATTCTTTCAGCGAATCTCCTGTCTCATTTGCAAAATACAGAATGATCGTTCCCGTCTGTTTGTATCCTTTTTCTCCTCCAAAAGACAAAGTAAAACTATCCTGATCAAAATTCTCGCTCACTGTAGCCGTATCCGGATCTGAATTTGCCAGATCCGTAAGCGTCAATGTAACGCTGTTAACCAGCGGCAACTGTAACAAAGTCTTCACTACACTTGCCTTAAAAAACAAAAGGGTATCTGCATCAACCGCAGAGTATGCAACATTAAAGGATACCTCAATTCTCCCATGCCGGTTCTCCGTGTTACAACTCGTATATGATATTCCCTCCGGAATGGAAGACTGATATTCTGTTGTTGGCTTTGCTCCTGCTAACTGTCCGATGATCTCTTTGACTTGTGCAGATAAATCATCCTGTTCTTTCAAAGAATACTTCTTTTTTACAACATCTGTCCTGTCAGGGTTAACATAATACAGATATATTTGATTCTTTCCTAACTGTTCCTGTGTTGTTGCTTCCTGCTTCTTCTGACCACAACCCGTAATCATAGTCAGGATCATAGCTATGCTACACAGAACACCTAACCACTTCTTCATCGTTCTTATTCCTCAATCTTAATTCACATATTTGAGCGGAATCCGCACTGTAAATGTCGTCCCTTCTCCCGGTTCCGAATATAACTTGATCGCACCTTTATGCATCAGAATTGCATTACGCGTTATGGCAAGTCCCAATCCGGTTCCTCCTGTCTCCCGGCTCCTCGCCTTATCGACACGATAAAAACGTTCGAACACTTGCGACTGACATTCCTCCGGAATTCCCACTCCATTATCCTGAACTTTCACATAGAAAAATTTGTGATCCGCGTTCAAAGATACATGAACACTTCCACCATCTTCATTATATTTTACTGCATTCTCAATCAGATTCGAAAAGGCGAGAGATAATTTTACTTCATCTACTTCTCCGATCACTTCCCGAAAACTTTCAAAAATAACTTCTATATTTCTCTTTGCCGCAAGTGGCTTGATCCGCTTAAGCAGCAATTCAAGCAATGCATTGATATTAACCGGCTCTACATTGAGTCCGGCAGCTTTCTTGTCCATTTTAACCAGGGTTAACAGATCCGTGATGATCTTATTCTCCCTGTCAATCTCCTCAGCAATATCAGACATAAATTCCCGATACATCTCATTCGGCACTTCCTCCTGCATAAGCAGCGAATCCGCCAGTACCTTCATAGATGTAATCGGAGTCTTCAATTCATGCGACACGTTTGATACAAATTCCTGTCTGGAATCTTCTAACACCTGCATCTTATTCAACAATACATTGAAAGAATCCGTCAGCTTAGTCAATTCATTAAAATGGCTCTTCAACTGCAGACTTTCCAAATGTCCCTGATTAAGACTACGGATCTCCGTGTTCAGCTTATTAATATCCTTAACGCTTACATTACCTAATACAAAAGCAACCGCAAGAGCAATCACCGCAAATAAGATAACCAGAACATATGCCTGCCGCTCAATATATGCCTTTGTATCTTCAATATCTTTCATGGAAACCATGGCGATCATAACTCCGTTTGTAACCTTATCCGTATTCGTAATCGGTACAATAATCTCCGCATAATCATCCACATAGCGGATACTCTTGTCTTTTTCGCCACGCATGATCCGAACCACTTCATCATAAATCATATAATTATTCTGATCGATCGTATATGTGTCTTTGACAATCTTATAGCTGGAATCAATCACTAAAATACGTCCTTCCCATACATTGGCAAGTTGATCGATCTCCACATTCAGATTACTCTGAAAGGTATCAATTATAAATTGATTCACTAATATCTGATTCCCTAATATACTGCACTGATTCTGTACCAGTTGAAGCTTTTCTTCTATTGCCTTTTGTGCATAGGAATGTTGTAATACCAGATTAAATGCGAACATCGCTACTACCGATAACAGAAAAAAAGCTGAAAATATCAGCATCTTCAGACTGCGGAATGGATTACTTTTTTCCTTATTTCTTAAAATAGTAACCAACTCCCCACTTTGTCTGAATATACTTTGGATCTCCCGGATTCGTCTCAATCTTCTCACGCAGTCTCCGCACATGAACATCCACCGTCCGTCCATCTCCCAAAGCATCGCTTCCCCATACTGCTTTTAACAGATCATCACGGGAATATACTTTATTCGGATGAAATAACAAAAGCGTAAGAATATTAAACTCCTTCGCAGTCAGATTAATGTCTTTTCCGGCAATCGACACTCTTCTGCTCTCTAACTCAATCGTCATATCTCCCTCTGTCAATAACTTCGGTTGTTCAGACACCGGTGCCTTTTTCTGATTCCTACGAATAATCGCTTTGATTCTCGCTTTTACTTCTAATATATTAAATGGTTTGGTAATATAATCATCTGCGCCATACTCCAAGCCTAATATCTTATCCATGTCATCGCCTTTTGCAGTTAACATAATAATAGGAACGTCTGAAAATTCCCGGATTGCCTGACATACATCAAATCCCGACAACCCCGGAAGCATTACATCCAGCAAGATAATGTCATATTCATTATTCTTTGCAAGTTCTAATGCATCTTCACCATTGTAAGCTGCTGTAACCTGCATCTCATCCTGCTCAAGTGAAAATTTGATACCTTTTACAATTAGCTTCTCGTCATCTACAACTAATACCTTTTTCATTCCCAGTTCTCCTCTATTCTAGAAGTGCTACACTTTAATACGATCCTTAATCTTATCAAATACCCCCTGTTTAATCCCTGGAATCTTCATCAGATCTTCCACTGTCTGAAATGCCCCATGCTCGTCCCGGTATTGAAGGATCACATTTGCCTTGCTCTCCCCAATCCCCGGCAAAGTCATAAGCTGTTCGGCACTTGCCTGATTAATATTGATTCTGCCGTCATCTTCCATAGAATCTGTCTCCTCATTCTGTGACTCCCCGATGCCCGGCACATAGATTGTTTGCCCATCCGTAACCATAACTGCCTGATCCAGAGCTTCCGCTCTTGCATCCTCAAGCGTTCCACCTGCTGACTCTAACGCATCGCAAACTCTTGCACCTTCGTCCAGCTTATATACACCCGGCTCCTTTACATGTCCGCACACATACACATACAGCTTCATCTCTTCGGATGGAATTATCATTCCTTCACTCGAAGAATCCTCTGTTGTCGATGCTTCAAGTGAAATCTCCTCCTGTCTGGTACAAGCGGTCAGCATTCCCATCATGAACAACACAATTATAATTATCTGTTTCCAATTCATAAAATAGACACCTCCAAAATCCTTAATTATTCATTCGTTCGCAATCCTTAAGATTCAGAGTGTGTCAAAGAAAAATATAAAATAAGATATGTAATCATAATACATAAAATCCGTTCACTTTACAACTGTTTTTCCTTATATTTTCAGAATTCTTTAGGATATATTCGTTAGATTTATACAAAATCAGGCAAAAGGTTTGACATTTTTATACAAAAATACTAATATATACTATATACTAAACAATAGGGGGTATTATTATGAATTTTTCTTTTTTCAAGAATAAGGAGAATGCATTTGGTATTCAGTCGAAATTAAATACTACCATATCCCATCTCCTTATTATCTCTTTAGGCTGTCTCGGATTAATTGCAGTAATAATGAACTATCTGAGTACAAACAATCTATTAAAGCAGACCTTTTCTGAAACTGTAAAGGTTGCTGCAAGCAAGGCAGGATATGAATTAGAAACCTACACGAATGTCGTAACGGAATTAGGTTGTGATTCTGTTTTTGCGGATTCGTCAACAACAGATAAGCAGAAAAAGGAGATCATTGATCAAAAAGTCAAGACCTACGATCTTGAGCGCGGTAACATTTTAGGAACAGATGGTATCAGTATCTTCGATGGCAATGATTATTCGAAACGGGAATATTTCAAAGCCGCAATGAAAGGTGATACCTTTGTCAGCGATCCATTGGTCAGTGAGATTACCGGAGATCTCACAATTATCATTGCTGCTCCAATCTGGGAAGACGGAATTCCGGACACCAAGGTTGTCGGCGTAATCTATATTGTACCAAATCCTTCCATCTTAAATGATATTGTTTCAACCATTAAGGTAAGTAAAAACGGTTCTGCTTACATGATCAATAAGGAAGGCACAACGATTGCAAACAAGAACGAGGAAAGTGTGCTGAATCAGGAAAATACAACAAACGATGCAAAAACAGATTCTTCCCTTAAGAAATTAGCTTCTTTAGAGGGTAAAATGATGAAAGGCGAATCCGGATTTGATACCTACCGTTATAAGGGAACCAAAAAGTTCCTTGCATACGCACCGGTTCCTAACACAAACGGCTGGAGTATTGCAATCAATGCACCAACAGGCGATTTCATGATGACCACAATCTTAGGTATTATTTTAGTAATAGTTGCCATCGCATTATCATCATTCATTGGCATGACACGAACCCGTTTTCTTGCCCATGCAATTGGTGATCCGATCAAAGAATGTGCGAACCGCCTGGTACTCCTTGCCGATGGAGATCTTAGCTCTCCTGTACCGGAAGGATCTTCTAATGACGAAACCGGCATTCTTACGGACGCTTCCAAAAAACTGATCGATGGTATGAATACGATCATCAGGGACATTGATCATTGTCTAAGCGAGATGGCAAATGGTAACCTTGCTGTACATTCTTCTGCAAGAGAAAGTTATATCGGTGATTTCTCAAATATTCTGGTATCTTTACAAGGTATTAAGACCGCCCTGACAAACGCACTCACCGGCATCAAAGAAGCTGCCGATCAGGTTGCCGCCGGTTCCGGACAGTTAGCAGAAAGTGCTACCGATCTTGCAACGGGAGCCACAGAACAGGCAGGCGTTGTAGAAGAATTGTTTGCTACCATAACAGAAGCCACTAACCATTCCCATACGAATGCAAAAAAAGCTTCTGATACCAGTTCTCTTGCCCGTTCCATCGGTATCCAGGCAAGAAACAGTTCTGCTCAAATGCAGGAAATGAACGAAGCAATGCAACGGATCAGCGATACTTCCCAGCAGATCAATCACATTATTGCTAATATTGATTCCATTGCAAGCCAGACCAATCTTCTCTCTCTGAATGCTTCCATCGAAGCCGCCCGTGCCGGAGAAAGCGGAGCCGGATTTGCAGTCGTGGCCAATGAGATCGGGCAACTTGCCAAACAGAGTGCCGATGCAGTTGAGAATACACGCAATCTTATCCAGGCGGCCTTAACAGAAGTAGAGAACGGTACCGTGATCGTAGAGCAGACTACTGCTTCTCTGAATCAGGTAATTAGTGCGATTGAAGGAATTGTGACCGAGATCGAATCTGTTGCAAAGGCGGACGAGACACAAGCAGACAGCATGACCGAATTAAATCAGGGTATTGAACAGATCTCAAACGTAGTAGAGAACAACTCCGCTACCGCCGAAGAATGTTCCGCAACCAGTGAAGAACTTTCCGCACAGGCCTATACCTTAGATGACCTTATCGGACACTTTACCCTTTCTGATGAGACTGAGGAATAGATCTTATTACAAACATATCCCATATATTGCTATTGAATATCGCAAATAGCAATAAACACACAGATATCCCGGAATGACAATCCATCATTCCGGGATATCTGCGTTTTACCACTCCCATTTAAAGATGATAAGACCAAAAACTGCCACAATCATNNNNACCAACAACTGCCACAATCATACCAATGCACTTTGATATGGCAAATGGTCCCTTTTCAACCCCAAACAGTCCGAACAGTTCAATCAGATAACCTACCAGCACCTGCGTGATCACAATGGCAAGAATTGCCTGTGCCGGACCCAGACTTGACATACTTTTAATAACCGTAAATGTAATAAATGCTCCGATCACCCCGCCTAACAGCATATATTTATGATTAACTTTAAACAGATCCCCAATCGGTATTTTTCCCTGTTCCATAAATAAAAAGAATCCCACACAGACGAAAAAGCCTGTCAACTGTACAAAACAGTTTGTAATCCACGGTCCCGTTTCCTTTGTTACTCCGGTATTAAATACGCCCTGGATACTCATCAGTGCTCCCGAAATACATGCAATCAAAAAGCCCCACATACTAATTGTTCCTCCATTCTTGATAAGACTACTATTAGTATATGGGACTTTCTTTCATTCTTATTCATATATCCATGCAAAAAATAATTCTCTTCTATTGCATTTTTTCCGTCATTGCATTCTGCAGCCAATCCAATTCTTCCTGTGCATCCTTACCATCCCAGATCGCATCAAATGCAATTCCGCTCTCTACCAGATAATCACCTAATATCATAACCTTCGGAACCGGCTTAGAATTCAGATACTGTGCATATAATACCTTCTGCATGTCATCAAATTGATCTCCCTGATCTTTGACCGGCAATTTTCCATTTGCATTATACTGTTTATCCTGATATGCATAGCTTAAATACAAGGCAAACATATTGCCTGCCGCAAGATCTTTTCCATAAGAATTCACAAATGCACCATATGTCGTCGACCAGGCTGTTGAAGATAACTCTGCGGTCAGACTTGGAACATAAGAAATCCGGTAATCCGTCTCTGAATCTTCTGTTTTTGTACTCTGCATCTCATAAAGAGTTGGTAAAATATCTGACTTACACAATCCTAATACCAGTGTTCCATCCTTAATACGATTCATAACCGTATCATGGGATATGTTATTCTTATTCATCCACAAATATGCACTCAACGACTGAAAATACTGCATGGATGCTACACACTGCTCATTGTTTACCTGAAAGCTTGTCATATCATCGCCATTGTCACCAAACAGATCTGCATATGATGCGAGAAACATAGAATTCACATAAGGATCAGCCACATCCCAACGAAATACTGCTTTGGTAGATCCTGTATCTTCATATTCATCCAGGAATGCCAGAATATCATCAATGGATGCCGGTGCATTCTCTAACAGTTTTGCATCATATACCAGGCAGTATGTATCAAAATATACCGGATAACCATATTGTTTATCTTTATATGTCATTGCCTTCTTTGCAGTATCCGGATAATTCTCCTTCCAGAATGTATCATCAAATACTGTATTCTGTTCCACCACACCTGCTGTTTTCGCATATTCTAACTGATCATTTCCCATCAGGTAAACTTCCGGTCCATTCTCTTGTTGATTTGCCTGATTCATATCCTCAAACAGACTAACCCCATCATAATAAACCAGCTTCACTTTTATTCCATACTCTTTTTCAAATGCTGCTGCCGCACTCTCCAAATAACCTTTATCACTATCACCGGTATACCAGCAACTGATCGTATCTTCTGTAACCTGTTGTTGTAACTCTTTCATTGCGTTCTCATAAGTGACCGGTTGCGCTTTCTGTTGCACGTTTTCTTCTTTTGCCTGTCCACAACCTATCAAAACACAAAGTAGTGCAGAAAGCACTAGCGCACATGCTCTTTTTGTTCTGCCCATATATATACTCCTTATGCAAAACTTCTATAAATGTGTGACATATATCACTTAGAAAAGCGGCTCCTTTAAAATGGCAGTACCAATACCCTTTTCCGTAAAGAACTCCAGTAATAGACAATGTTTTACTCGTCCATCTAACACATGGACCCTTGAAACGCCATTCTCAATTGCATCAATACAATTCGTAAGCTTCGGCAGCATACCACCACCAACAACGCCTTTTTCAATGAACGCTTTTGCTTCCTGTACATCCATCTCTGAAATTAGTGTATTCCGGTCGGTTGGATCAATAAATACACCTTCAATATCGGTAAGGAATACCAATTTCTCAGCAGAGATTGCTTTGGCAACCGCACAGGCTGCATCATCCGCATTAATATTGTAGCTTTCAAATTCTTCTGAAGAACCAATCGGTGCAATAACCGGAATGAAATCATTTTCAATCAATGTATCCAACACTTTACTGTTGACTGCTTTCACTTCACCTACATATCCGATGTCCTTGCCTCCGGGCATCTTTTTCGTAACAGTCAAAAGTCCTGCATCCTTACCGCTGATACCAACTGCATTTAATCCCAATTTCTGCATCATCTGTACAAGACCTTTATTTACCTTGGATAATACCATCTCAGCAATCTCCATGGTCTCTGCATCGGTTACTCTTAAACCGTTGATGAATTCCGGCTCTTTTCCGATCTTCTCAACCCATTTACTAATCTCTTTTCCGCCACCATGCACAATGATCGGCTTCATACCAATCAATTTAAGAAGTGCAACATCTTTAATTACATTATACTTAAGCTCTTCGTCCAACATGGCACTTCCACCATATTTTACAACTACTTTCTTTCCATTAAATTTCTGTATGTATGGTAATGCCTCGATCAAAGTCTGTGCTTTCGCAATTACCTGTTCCATATTATTATTCTGATTGATCATTTTTATTCCTTTCCTCTCTGATTCCTAATTGTATGACATCCCGATCTATTTACGGGAACATTGGTGCCTGCTCTAATCCCATTGTCTCCGGAAGTCCAAAGATCAGGTTCATATTCTGAACTGCCTGACCGGCTGCTCCCTTTACAAGATTATCCAAAGCTCCCATCGCAATAATCCGCTTGGTTCTCTCATCAATCTTGAAGTTTACGTCCACAAAATTACTGCCCTCTACCCATCGTGTTTCCGGTGGAACATCTTTGTCCAACACACGGATAAAATGCTCTTTTGCATAATACTTATCATAAATGGCACGTACTTCTTCATATGTATAATCTTTTGTCATATTGCCATACGCCGTGACCAGAATACCTCTGTTCATCGGAACCAGATGTGGTGTAAAATTCAAGACAATCTCCTGTCCACACGCATATCCTAACTGCTCCTCAATCTCCGGGGTATGCCGGTGGGTAGCTACTCCATATGCCTTCATATTCTCATTCACTTCACAGTACAGATTATTGATCTTCGCACCTCTTCCGGCTCCGGATGTTCCGGATTTGGCATCAATAATAATACTGTTTGGATCGATCACGCCCTCTTTTACTAACGGATATAACGAAAGAATGGAACATGTCGTATAGCATCCCGGATTGGCAACTAAACGTTTTCCTTTTATGTCCTCGCGGTTGATCTCACACAGACCATACACTGCCTCTTCAATATACTGTGGCGATTTGTGTTCAATCCCATACCATTTTTCATATGTAGCAACATCCTTTATTCTGAAATCAGCACTCAAGTCAATAATCTTAACCTTAGATAAAATATCCTCATTCACCAAAGAAGCACATAATCCCTGCGGTGTTGCAGTAAAGATCACATCTGCCTTAGCCGCTAACTCATCCATATTATCATCTAAGCATGTGGCATCTACAATCTCGAACATATTGCCAAACACCTGATAATACTTCTTATCGATATAACTTCTTGATCCATACCAGACAATCTCAACTTCCTTATGTCCTAATAACAATCTTACTAATTCCTGTCCTGCATAACCTGTAGAACCAATAATTCCTGCTCTTATCATATTGAATCCTTCCTGTTCCTTTCTTAATAAGAAATACAATTTCTTATTATAACACCCTTTTTTGCTAATGTATAGTAAGGAACTCTTTTTCTTTCCATGGAAGAAAACCTGTTCAAGGTTGTTCTTCTCCCGTCATTTGCGTTAATAATTATACACTTTTAATGTATATTATGCAATACTTTTTGTATATTTCTCTTTTTTTCTGCATAAAAAAGGGTTGAATATCACACTTAAATGCATAATATCCAACCCGAAAAGCTTTATTTATTCCGCTGTATAATAATGAATTGGGAATAATACCGTAATGGTGGTACCCTCTCCTAACACACTCTGTATATGAATATTTCCATGATGAAACATTACAACATGTTTGACGATGGATAATCCCAGTCCGGTTCCTCCGATTGCTTTGGAGTGACTCTTATCTACCCGGTAAAAACGTTCAAATACCCGCTCCTGGTCATCCATTGCAATTCCGATTCCGGTATCGGATACCTCAATCGCAGCATATGGAATATCTTTCTCTGTAACTTCACGCAATGTCACTGCAACCTTTCCACCCTCTTTGTTATATTTAATACCATTGTCACATAGATTATATATAACCTCTTCTACCATGGATGCCACGCCTTCCATCTGCACATCCTCTCCTACAATATGGATGGATACATCTTTTTCCTGACATGGCATTTTCAAACGACTTTTTACCTGCTTTGCCATATCCAGCAGCGAAATGTTCTCTGTCTGATATCCGATCGAAGATTCTTCATCCAACTTAGAAAGGAATATGATATCATTTACCAGATCGATTAAGCGTGCCGCTTCTTCATATATATTCTTTGCAAATCCCGGTATATCTTCCGCTTTTACAATTCCATTCATAATAATCTCTGCAACACCGGAAATCGAGGTCAGCGGCGTCTTTAATTCATGCGATACATTAGAAGTAAACTCCCTGCGCAACTGCTCCCTTTTTTCTTTTTCTGTCTCATCCAGGATAATTACAATTACACCTTCTACCTGATCTTTCGGAACCATATCCGCTTTGGGTGCCTGTTCCTCTGCCGTCTCATCTTTCACCACATCTTCGATTACAATCGGGTTTGCAACAATCCGGTATATTCTTTCTCCATTTTCTAATGTACGTTGTGTCCGGACTCCATTAATCGCCTCATCCACCGCTTCCCGCAACGAACGTTCCCGGTCAAACTGAATCACGTTATGTCCTGTGTAATCCATGTCCTTTGATGCGCCTAACAACTCCACCGCAGCCTTGTTATAAGACATGACATTTTCTTTCTTGTCTAATACCAGGAATCCCTCTCTCATATGTTCCGTAAGTGCCTGAAACTTCGCCTGTTGTGTTTTCAGATCATCCATCTGCTGGTCAATCAGAATATTCTGTTTCCGGATTCGTTTTAATAATGGCACCAGTTCTTCATATTCCTCATCCATTTCACCATATAACAGATCCATGTTATTGATCGGTGCTACAATTCGCTTTGCAACATTCTTTGACATAAAATAGGATAACACAATAATCAGCAACACAAGGAATAATGTTGGCTGCATCATTGCCATAATAATGGATATCACCGTATTATATGCACTTGATACACGCAATACCGATCCATCTGACAATTCCACCGCATAATAGATTGTCTGTTCATCTAGTGTATGGGAATAACGTACGGTATATCCTTCTCCGTTTTTTAAGGCTTTTTGAATCTCATCTCTGTTCTTATGATTCTCCATCTTCTGTTTGTCAGCCGTAGAGTCAAATAACACGTTTCCATCTGAATCCACCCATGTAATACGATTCTTATGCACCTGGGATGCACTCACTTTCCCACTGATATACTGATTATGATCAAAACTGTCCAGATATGCATCCCCCACAGACTCGAGTCCGCATGCAATATATTCTGCTTCCGTCTTCAATTCTGTTTTTATCTGCCGGTCAAAATAATCATATAAAATTCCGACTATGATAACATACGCAATAAATAACGTTACCATAGATACCCAAAATGTATTTTTAAATATACGCTTGATCATAGTATCACCTTTCCTTACCTAATCTTCCTCTGCCTTTCCTATTTTATATCCAAATCCACGCACAGTCTCGATTAACTTGCCTGCATCCCCTAACTTCTGACGCAGGGTTCTAACATGAACATCCACGGTTCGGCTCTCTCCGTCAAAATCATATCCCCAGATAGATTGTAAAATCTGATCACGGGATAAAACAGTCTCCTGATGCTGTAACAACATAGACAGTAATTCAAATTCCTTATACGTCAGACTATTCACTTCCTCGTCATTCACCTTTACAATATGTTTGGAAATATTCACATATAACGGTTCCACCTGATAAGTATCTTTCTTTTCCTCTTTGATCTCACTGCGTCGCAATAATGCCTTGATCCGTGACATCAGTTCCATCATACTAAACGGCTTTGCCACATAATCATCGGCTCCACTGTCCAATCCTAATACCTTATCATATTCCGTTCCTTTTGCAGTCAGCATGATGATCGGCAGATTTTTCGTTTTTCGATTGTCACGCAGCTTTTTCAGGATCTCCATACCATCTTCTTCCGGCAGCATGATATCGAGCAGTAGCAGATCCGGAATCTCCTCTTCCATCCGCTTCCAAAAATCACTCGGGCGTTCAAATCCTTCTGCCTCAAATCCTGTATTTTTAAGTGTATATAAGACAAAATTCTGAATACTGGTATCATCTTCTAACAAATATATCATGAGTGCATTCCTCCTTTATAAAACACATCTTAGATAATACGAAAAGACTTGTAACCATATCTTTCTACAAGTCCCTCCGTTTTCCTTTATTTTACATTATCCATATACATTTTACAAACGTATCTGTGTTAAATGTATGTGAAATCTATTCCATATGTTTTACAAATAGATTGCTCCCATTTTCCATTTCTACATTCTGTCTTACGAATCTTTGTTTCCTGAAACTTTTGTTCCGGTCAGGTAATACAATACCCATTCTGCGATATTCGTTGCATGATCTCCGATACGCTCATAATATTTGGCAATCATAATAAGATCTATATACATCTCTCCATTTGCCTGTTCTTTGGAAATCGTCTCAATCAGACGCTTTTTCATAATGTCAAATAACAAATCCACTTTGTCATCCGATGCAATGACATCCTTTGCCAGTTGTTCATCTTTGCGAACAAATGCTTCCACACTGTCAGAAACCATTTTTCCAGCTGCATTTGACATCTCCTCAATGTATTGTTTGCTCTCACGATCACATTTTTTCACATATTCTACAATCTCGATAATATCAAGTGACTGATCGCCAATCCGTTCCATATCCGATATCATTTTCAGTGCAGAGGATACAGAACGCAGATCTCTTGCTACCGGCTGCTGTTTTAACAACAATTTCATACACAGACTCTCAATATCGCTTTCCATCTGGTCTACTTCCATCTCTTTGGAACGGGCAGTTTCAATGTAGTCCTTATCTTCCAGCAATGCTTTCTGGGAAAGCCGGATCAACTCCTCACACAACGCACCCATCTCGATTAATTCTTTATTTAATAATTCTAACTGTGTATCAAAACGATTCCGCATAATCAACCAAACCTTCCTGTAATATAATCCTCTGTTCTCTTATCACTTGGACTGGAGAACAATTTCTCGGTATCATCATATTCCACAACTTCTCCCAGAAGGAAAAATGCCGTCTTATCTGATATACGGGCTGCCTGCTGCATATTATGTGTCACCATAACTATCGTATAATCCTTCTTCAGTTCCACTGCCAGATCTTCGATCTTCGATGTTGAGATCGGATCAAGTGCAGATGTCGGTTCATCCATTAACAGCACATCCGGCTGTACCGCCAATGCTCTGGCAATACATAATCTCTGCTGTTGACCACCAGATAATCCCAAAGCACTCTTTTTCAGACGATCCTTTAATTCATCCCAGATTGCCGCATCTCTTAATGACTTTTCCACGATCTCATCCAATTTCACTTTCGAATGAATTCCATGTGTTCTTGGTCCAAATGCGATATTATCATACACGCTCATCGGGAATGGATTTGGTTTCTGAAATACCATACCAACCTTCTTACGAAGAAGATTGACATCCATATCTCCATATATATCGTCTCCGTCTAATAAAGCTGTTCCCGTAATCTTACACCCTTCCACCAAATCATTCATTCGGTTTAGCGACTTTAAGAATGTGGACTTACCACAACCGGAAGGCCCGATAAATGCGGATATCTCATTCTTTGGAATGTGCATATTAATTCCCTTTAATGCCTTAAAATCATTATAATATAATTCCAGATTTTCAATCGTAAATTTGTCCATGTTACTTTTCTCCATTCTACTTATTTCTTTGTAAACTTCTTAGCGATCATACCGGAAATTGCATTGATCACCAATACCATAACCAACAGAACAACAGCTGTTGCATAAGCCTGTTTCATATAAAGTCCCTCACTCAGCAGACAGTACATATGAACTGCCAGTGTCCGGGTAGAGTCCATAACTCCGGTTGCTGCTGTTGCAACGGTTCCTGCTGTAAAGATCAACGCCGCCGTCTCTCCTACAATACGACCGATTGCCAGAATGATACCGGAAAAGATGCCCGGCATAGCCGATGGCAATACGATCACAAATACGGTTCGCAGTCTGCCTGCTCCAAGTCCGAAACTACCTTCCCGGTAAGAATCCGGAACGGAAAGCAGTGCCTCCTCCGTTGTACGCATAATAACCGGCAATACCATAATTGCTAATGTAATTGCTCCTGCCATCAACGTATATCCCCAATGGCAGCCGATCACAAACATCAAATAGCCAAACAGACCATATACAATAGACGGAATTCCCTGCAATGTCTCTGTCGTGGTTCGCACAATCTTCACAAGTTTACTTCCACGCTTTGCATATTCTACCATGTAGATTGCTGAGAAAACACCTACCGGTACTGCCATCAGCAAAGTAAGACCTGTCATGTATAATGTATTGATCATAGATGGCAGCATAGATACATTATCTGTATTGTATTCCCATTCAAATAACTCCGGCTTAATATTTGGAATACCGTTTACCAATATATAACCAATCAGAAACAATAAAACTCCTACCGTCAGTAACGCAGATAAACATACCACGATCAATAGAAACAAAGACAACGGCTGTCTCTTATATCCGCTTAATCTCTGGGCAAATGTCTGCTTATTAATCCCCTGGATCTCATTTGCATTTACTTTCTTATTTTCAACATTCTGTACTGCTTCCATCTCTTAATCCCTTCCTTTTCCCTTAATTGCGGAGAAACTCAAATTGATGATCAAAATGAACACGAACAGTACAACTGCTGTACCAATCAATGCTTCTTTATGAAGACCGGATGCATATCCCATCTCCAATACGATATTGGATGTTAATGTTCTTACTCCTTCTAGCGGAGAGTGAGGCATCGTTGCCTGATTACCGGCCACCATAACAACTGCCATGGTTTCCCCGATCACACGACCGATTCCTAAGATCACACCGGCTAAGATACCGGACTTTGCTGCCGGCAGTACGGCAAAGAACACAGCACGCTCATGCGTAGCACCCAATCCCAATGCACCTTCATAATAACTGTCCGGTACTGCACGGATAGAGGATTCTGCCACACCGATAATAGTCGGAAGAATCATAATTCCTAACATAACCGACGCTGTAATGATATTCTTACCACTTCCACCAAAAAGACTTCTCATTGCCGGAACAATTACAACCAGCCCAAAGAAACCATATACAATGGATGGGATGCCTGCTAATAATTCAATGGCAGGTTTTAATATCCTATATAATTTCTGCGGACAGAACTTTGCCATAAAAACAGCACACAGAATTCCGACCGGCA
>HF987838.1:0-1367 GCA_000431135.1 Clostridium sp. CAG:590 | reverse complement strand
CTTCCTACGATCATTGGAAAGATTCCAAATTGATCCTCTAACGGTTTCCAATTTGTCCCCATTAAGAATTTAACCGGTGATATCTTCATAATAGCCGGTACACCATTTGCAAAAATAAAGATGCAGATCAATGCTACTGCTAATATGGATACGCATGCACTAACTAAAAATGCCGCATGCATAATGCCTTCTGAAACATGACTTTTCTTCATAATGTATCCTTTCTTTCTATTTCCGTTGCTCTATCCGGACACGAATTCATATACATATATAACCACGCATCCCGATAACAACTTGCTATGGGATGCATGTATGGGTTTGAGTATATTAAACTTTATTGATTACTGTAATTCACTCCACTTTGTGATCTCACCTGTGTATACTTTTGTAATCTGATCTGATGTAAGATCTTCTACTGCAGAATTGTTATTTACGATGACACAGATACCATCCATTGCAATCTGGATTTCCTGTAATTTATCAAGCTCTTCCGGCTTTAACTCTCTTGATGACATTCCGATATCACATGCACCTTCTGTTGCGGATTCAATACCTGCTGAAGAACCGGTCTGCTGAATCTCTGTTGTTACATCCGGATTTAACTTCTTATAAGCTTCCGTCAATTTTTCCATTACCGGAGATACAGAGGTAGAACCTGCTAATGTGATCTTGCCGGACTTTCCGGACGCTTCGTAGGTCTTACCGGACTCTACGCTGATATAACCCTCGTCAGAAATAATCTTCTGTCCATCATCACTTAACATGTAATCAATGAAATCCTGCGCAACTTCTGATGTGCCATCTTTTGGAATACAGATTTCAAATGGTCTTGCTACTTTGTAATCACCGGACTTGATATTCTCAACCGTTGGCTCTACACCATCTACCTTTACTGCCTTCACACTGTCATCCAAAGAACCAAGTGAAATGTATCCGATCGCATTTTCATCACCTGCTACTGTAGTCATCATGACTGAAGTAGAATTGGTAACTTCTGCCGTAGATACGGTATTGTCTTTATCGTCTACCATTATTCCCATCAGCTCTGTAAAAGCACCTCTTGTTCCGGAACCATCTTCTCTGGATACTACTGTGATCGCTGCATCTTTTCCTGCTCCACAACCGGTTAAAACACTTCCTAACATAACAAGACTAAGTGCTGTCGCTGCTAACTTCTTTACATTCTTTCTCATAATTCTTTCTTCCTTTCCTATCTAAGAACTTTTTTCTCTTTCTTTCGTCGACAGACATATCTTAGTAAACTCCTGTTAAATCTGAAATCACTGTTCTGTAAAAAATATGTTAACACATTCCCCCTTATGTAAAATACACCCTTGCACAGTGTAAGTGACGGACGTGCGAAACGG
>HF987837.1 GCA_000431135.1 Clostridium sp. CAG:590 | reverse complement strand
CCCTCACTTCACTGTGCAAGGGTAATAGTTTACTGGCGGACTTTGATGTGTACCTCACGAAGCTGCTGTTCAGTCACCTCTCCCGGTGCTCCACACATCAGATCCTGTGCATTACCATTCATAGGGAATGGAATCACTTCACGAATATTCTCTTCGTTACGAAGGAGCATGATCATTCGGTCAACACCCGGTGCCATACCTGCATGTGGTGGTGCACCAAACTGGAATGCATTATATAATGCTCCAAACTTCTCCTTCAAATCTTCTTCTGTATAGCCGGCAATCTCAAATGCTTTAACCATGATATCTAAGTTATGGTTACGAACTGCTCCGGAAGATAACTCTACACCATTACATACGATATCATACTGATAAGCAAGAATCTCTAATGGATTCTTCTCCTGTAATGCCTGTAAACCGCCCTGTGGCATTGAGAACGGATTATGTGTAAAGATAATCTTCTTGCTTTCCTTATCATACTCATACATAGGGAAATCATTAATATAGCAGAAACGATATGCATTTTTCTCTAACAGATCTAAACGGTTTGCAATCTCTGTACGAAGCTGACCGGCATAAGATGCAGCAAGTTCTTCTACATCAGCAATGAAGAAAATGGTATCTCCTGCCTGCAAGCCTGCAAGATCACGGATCTCTGTCTTCATATCGTCCGGAATGAACTTATCAATTGGTCCCTTATAACTCATATCTTCTAATACTTCTAAGTAGCCAAGTCCACCCATACCGATTGACTCTGCGTACTTCAATAATTTCTCATGCTGACCTTTGGTAAGCTTGGCATGTACATTGATCGCACGAACCGTCTTATCGTGGAATGGCTTAAATGTACATCTTGAGAAGAACTCTGTCACATCAATAATGCGGAGTGGATTACGAAGATCCGGCTTATCTGTACCATAGGTAAGCATTGCTTCCTTATAGCTGATGATCGGGAATGGTGCCTGTGTGATCTGCGCATCTTCCGGTGCAAACTTTGCAAATGTCTCAGAAAGTACTTCTTCACCAACCTTGAATACATCTTCCTGTGTAGCAAATGCCATCTCAAAATCAAGCTGATAGAACTCTCCCGGACTTCTGTCTGCTCTTGCATCCTCATCACGGAAACATGGTGCGATCTGGAAATATTTATCAATACCAGATACCATCAATAACTGTTTATACTGCTGTGGTGCCTGTGGCAATGCGTAGAACTTGCCCTTAAATTTACGGGAAGGCACAATATAATCTCTGGCTCCCTCCGGAGAAGATGCGCAAAGAATTGGTGTCTGCATCTCCAAAAATCCCATATCTGTCATCTTCTGTCTTAAGAAACTGATTACCTTAGAACGGAAGATCATATTGTCTTTTACTTTTGTATTACGCATATCTAAGTAACGATATTTCAGACGGACATCCTCTCTTGTCTCCTTAGATGTCATAATCTCAAACGGAAGCTGACGATATACTTTACCAAGCATCTCCACCTTCTGTGCCTCTAATTCTACAGTACCTGTCGGAATCTTTGGATTGTATGTCTCTTCATCACGATGCTCCATCACACCTTCAATTGAAATACAGTCTTCCTTATTCAAACCATCCAATAAAGAAGTGTCTCTCATAACAACCTGTAACACACCATACATATCTCTCAAATCGATAAATGATACGCCGCCGTGGTCACGAATGTTCTCAATCCATCCCGCTACTCGCAAAGTTGTTCCTACATCCCCCTCACCAATCTGGTCAAGAGTCCGGTTACGATAAATGTTATCTGTGTTCATCTCTTACTCCTTTTCTCTCATATATTATGTAAAAAAATTATTATCTTATCCAATCGACCTCACAATTCAGTCCAACAATTATATCATCCGCAAATTAAAAAACTGCCCGTCCTGAACGTATTGTCGTTCAGGACGAACAGTGCTATGTCCGCGGTACCACCTGAATTACTGCGATGCAGTCTCTTACCGGTCTCTACAAAAACCTTGTTGTCTCACGCGCAACTTACGTCGCACCTACTGATATCGTATGATATGTTCGGATTGCGGCTGTTAAAGTGTTATTCATATCCATTCACTTTGCGAAGTTCTCACTGTCCTTCACTCACTGGGAACGATAATGGATACTACTTCTCTTCGTCATCGCCATTTTCGGATTGTCTCACAATCTTCGTTATTATAACGCACGGTCTGGGGCTTGTCAACATTTTCCTTATCAGATACCCTGCTAATTTCCCCATTCAAAAGGAATAATTCACTGCTTATATCAAAAATTTCTACTCATACACCTCCGGTATGAACCTCTTGGCAATCCTGCCCTTACCTTTTCGTTTCACATAGAAATATCCAATCACTGAGAATACAACCGCTCCAATAAAGTTGACAAACAGATCTTCCATCGTGTCATACAATCCCAGGTCTAAATAGCCATCCACCGGCAATGTTATCTCACCATCATCGGTTATCACTTTTACACCTTTGATATCCTTGATCACCACCGGATGATTCAATCCTTCCGGATCTAAAGACACAGAAGATATTGTATGCACCACCGTATCTTTTTGCATGTCTTTGAGCAGGAACCGATCCATCGAACATTCAAAGAACTCCCATAACACGCCAATCGTCATAGAAAAACAAAATGCCACAATCGCCAGATAGACCGGAGACAATTTGAATGTAAATTTCTCATGCCGATTCAATAATTCCACCAGACAGAATCCAACTGCTGCTGCCAGAAATCCATTCATGGTATGTAAAATTGTGTCCCACATCGGAACTTTCATATACATGGAATGAATCTCTCCTAAGATCTCTGCCGAATATATGAACAGCAGAACAATCACTTCCATTGTATCTGGCAGCCGGATACGAAGTTTGTTCTCAAGAAATGTCGGCATTGTAAATAAAACAAGTGTCAATACACATAAAAATGCATTCTCATAGTTATGGTTAAAGCACTGTGCGATCAACACCAGAATAACCGATAACCGGAGCAGCAAATATACCGCAAATACTCCCTTTCTCGCCTGAATTTCCCTTTTTGCCCGTCTGAAAAACAATGCCATTTCCAGTTTTCTTCTTTTTGCGTCTTTTTTCATTGTATTCTTCTTTCCTCAATTTATTCCTGTTTATGATAACAATCCGACCAGAATATGATCCACATCTAAGATCGGATGTGCCGATAACACTAACTGCAAGGACTCAAAATTATTATACGAATGTTCTACTTCCTTCGAATATGCATGTGCCACCTTCACCTGATCCTCATATAGAAATTCCTTTTGCTGTTTTAACCAGACCGCAATGTCTAACTCCCGGATCACCAGATAAGACACCACCGCAAACTTCACTTTCGTAAAAACATCATGATCATAGGATGCACCCAAAAAGTAATTGAATATATAATACACTAATATGTGCTCGTATTCATATTCTTTATCCTGATAATAGTCTAAGAATTGCTGATAAGATAAAGCATAATTCTGCAGAAAACTGCTGTTTTCTTCCTCTTCTTCCTCGGATGTTTCCAGCAGACCAGCCGACAACAGGATACCGGCCAGTTCTTCTTCTCCGTGCATTGTCTTCATTCCATCATTTAACAGTTCTGTCCATTCTTCCTTGATCGTTTCCAATCCCTCAAACATATTGAGAATCTGCCGCATCCACTCTTCTTTTTCTGCAACCCGCTTCTCATGTTTCGCATAACATTTGTCTAACAGTTCCTTTTTTTCCGGTTTGCGATAATTCTCCATCTTCCGGCGAATCTTATCATATTCATTCTGATCGATAAAATCCTGAATCTCATACGCAAATACTAAAGCTGTTGCCGCCCGTTTCGCAATCGGTTCTTCTCTGTTTTGCAATATATCAAACAACAATTGTCTTGCATCAAACAGTATATCAAATAATGGTTTATCTAATTTATTGACCGTTGGTCTCTTCCAAAATGCGAGACTTCTTACCGGCTCAATATGCTTTAAGCCATATTCCCCATCGTTTCCCTCTTTGCAGACAAATGTCATCTTATCCTTCTTTGCCAGCATGATACGGCTCGCCTCCGGACATGACATTGTCAGGCTGACTTCCTTCAGATTATCAAATTCTTCAACATGTCTTGGAAAATTCGTACACGTCTCACACAGACAATTCTCTCCCATCTCAATATAGATATCACACAAATTATCATCATTTAAAAATGGGCATCTTGTCCCGTTCAGAATAAACTGCTTATCTTTCACTCTGGTATTATCCTTCAGACGTTTACCAAATGCTCCACCCTGTTTCATATATTGTTTCAAAGAGGCATCATCAAGATCAATCTCCCAGTTCTCACAACAGGAGTCCTCGCAGATTCCTCCGATACAATGAAATTCCTGATAATAGGAAACTGTTCTATAATTCATTTTCATTCCTTCTTACAATTCATATTTCTTAACGAAATGCGTTCCAACTGCATCTCCTTCCAGAATCCGGTAAATATTCTCCGGATCCTGTCCATGTGCAATATACATGTCCATCCCATGCGTAACTGCATACTCAGCCGCTTCTAACTTCGTAACCATTCCACCGGTTCCGCGATTTGAACCAGATCCACTTCCAAGACTCTTAATATCATCATTGATATCCTCCACTTTATGGATCAATCTTGCCTCCGGATTCTCATGTGGATTGCTGTCATATAAGCCCTCTATATCCGATAAAATGATTAAGGTATCCGCTTCACACAGATTTGCAACAATCGCAGATAACATATCATTATCACCGAATACTTTTTTCTCTGATTCGATCTCGGCATGGCTGACAGAATCGTTCTCATTTACAACCGGAATCATTCCGTTTTCAAGCAAAGCTGCAAATGTATTCATCAGATTTCTGCGTTTACTCTTAATTGCAATATCCTCTGCCGTCAACAGAATCTGTCCAACAATGTTTCCATATTCACCAAAACATTTATCATAAATATGCATCAATTCACATTGTCCAACTGCTGCTGCCGCCTGTTTCATACAGACATCTTTCGGCTTCATCGGCAATCGCATCTTGTTGACACCAACCGCAATTGCTCCTGACGACACTAAGATCACCTGATTGCCTTCATTATGCAATGCCGACAACACCTGTGCCAATTTATCAATTGTACGAAAATCCAATGCTCCATTTTCTCTTGTCAATGTGGAAGTTCCAACCTTTACCACAATTCTCTGCTTGCTCATTTTCTATCCTTCCCTTATCCTATCCTCAAAATATCACTATTCTGTGATTAATTTATAATCATTTTCTAAACAAATTTAATCTTATTTTTTCTTTACTTCTAATGTTTCCTCATGGATTGCATCTAGAAAACGTTTCCGAATCACAAAATCCGGATCGTCTCCTAACTGTTTCATTCCTTCTTGGGTGATCACACCTCCTGCCATGGAGAAATGTCCTCCTCCACCACCAATTCCGTCGAGTGCTTTCTGTGTCACACTTCCCGCATGATACATTGCAGTTTCATTACGCACAGAAAACTTGTATCCACCATTACGCATTGCATACACAACCGCCAGCTCTACAACATCCAATCCCAAAATAAAATCAGATATCATTGCAATCAATCCATCCGGACAGTCAAATCGTATCTTTGCAAATCCTACATTTTCATAAATCTGTATATTCCGGATTGCTTCACCATATGCATGAAGATCTTCAATTTCCATGTTATTGTTATACATGGCATTAATCTTCTGATTATCTGCAATCTTGTGAAGATATCCAAACATTGCTATATCAAAATCTGTCACACCACGATTAAAGGAATCGGTATCCATTTTCAATCCATATAACAACGCTGTCGCTGTATTTCCATCCATTGTTGTATCACTTTGTATAAAATAATCGGTCACAATGGAACAACAGGCACCACAGATCCGGATATCACTATATTCATATGCACACGGAATCATAGTTGGATGGTGATCTATACATGCAACTTCATCTCCCGGAAAATCCGTAATATTGGAATTATATTTCTGTGCATCAATCGTCACAATATAATCTTCTTCTACCATTCTCGGAATATCATCAATGTGTATTGCCTTAATACCAAACTCATCAATCATACGCTTGGTACTGTTCTTCTCAATCTTACCAGCATAACATATTGTTGACTCTACACCATTTGCTTTCAGAAATACCTGCATACCATATGCCGCTGCCAATGCATCGGGATCCGGGAAATTATGCGTCTGCAAAAATACCATATGATTTTTCAATAATTGAACCAATCTTCGCCAATCCATTCTATGCCCCCTACATTTTAATCTTACTGTATGTTCATCTGTTATGTATGAATATACCGACTGTATATTCTAACACAAAATATTGGAATCAACAATGCTTGTCCTGTAAAATGTTTTTCCTGATAAATCTAGTGCCAACCTAATTCCTTTCTACATTGTTCTATTTTTGCAGTATAAAAGAGCGGATATAATGCGATAATCTTTTCTCCCCGTTTATGCCTATATGTAACTTATTTTATTTGTGCCAGAATATAATCGTATATGTTCAAATATTTTGTTTTTGTTATTCCAAGATTCGAAGAAAAAATATATAATTGCGAAGAATTTGTACACTGACACAAATAATTAAGTTCTGCATCCTGCCCTATGACATAATATTGTAACGGCAATCCCTTCTTTCTCAATTCCAGTGTCTCACTAACAATTGTTTTCTCCCCTTCTATTGGTAATAAACCAATGTCCACCAAGATAGTATCCGGTAAATTCATTAAACACCACATATAGTCTTCATTGATACATATATGATATTGTTGAATTAATGCGTCTTCATCAATTTGTCTGGCATAATTGTCAACATGATACTTTTCTATAATTTTATTCTTTTCATATGCATAATCGTAAGATTCCTGGCTATCTTTTTCCAGTTTCCTTTTTTCCACTCTTTGAAACAGCTTTGCAATTATATGTAATAGAACAGTTAATAATAACACTCCCACTACAATCTCAAATGCTATTTCATATAATTTTTTATCATCGGGCGAAAAATTATATGGAACACACCGTTTGAGTTTAGAATTCTTTTTATTAACTGCAACTTGTATTAAATCTCCCTTGTTTTTTTCAGGATATCCTATCATATATCCTTCAAAGCAAATATTGTCCACCTGATATCGTACTTTTTCCTTCTTTAACTCGAATAACACAATCGTTCGATAATCAATTTCAAAGTTCTTGACATCTGTGATCTCTGCTTGGACAATATTATATTTTTCCTTGTTTATATAGTAATTGCCATATTCAAAACTTTGAATTCCGCCATGATTGGGTATAAGTGTCAACACAAACGCCACAATTGCTACATATAAAATTTTGTTTATTGCTTTGATAGAAATATTAATATCTCTCATATATTAGTCAACCTCTTACTCACCACTTATTTCTTTATAATGTTTTTTCATTTTTCTTATCATTACCCATAACCTTTTCTTTTAGAAACAAATAAAACTTAGATAATACTTGTAATGCTACCGTTCCGTTAGACACAGCGTTATCTGCATATTGCCATTTATCATAAAGCATACTTAATTGTTGTTCGTATCCATACATAATTCCTTTATAATTTGCAGCACTTTCTGCTGCCTTAAAATATCCATTCGTCACCCCTGCCGTTACAATTCCAATTAAGTCAATAGCAATTCCTTTTAAATTCTTAGCAAATTCATCCATTTCACCCTGCTTTATATCATAAAATGAGTCATATAAATACAATCCAATATCAAATCCATTAGCTGCTGCTGCTATTATGATTGCTATTTTAGGACATATTTTTGATGCAACAAATGATATCAAGCCCGCAATCATTGCAACTTCATGAAGCACTGTGGTATCATACGCTTCCAATCCGAACGGATCCAAATAATTAATCGGATTGCCTTCCACATATGCATACCTGTTCAAACTGCTGATTCTTTCTAATGTTCCTGTTAAAACATCCTGATTGATAAATCTCTTAATGTCAACATTATAATATCTAGCTCGCATATAATATAAGCCATTCTCATCTGTGGCAACACCATACTGCCCATTGTATAGAAATGTTATATTAGCATTTCCTTCTTTATGAAGAATCTGTCCATAAGGTGAATATTCGTATGCTCCCGCAATATTTCCTTTTTCATCCGTCACAGCCATAGTGCTTCCTACATTATTGAAATGATATGTCAGATAATCTGTTCCATTATCCTGTGCGGTCAATCCATTGCCATAATAATAATAGGTTTCCTCTTTCCGGTTACCCATAATGGATATGCTTTGCAGGATCTGGCCTAATTCCGGCTGCGTATTAATCACATACTCTATACGTCTGCTTCCGTTTATTTCTGCTATCCGGTTATTCTCCGCATCATATTCATAAGTTGTATCTCCCGCCTGAACCAATCGGTTTCGACAATCATATAGGAATGATACCATTTTCCCCTGTAATGGTCCATAAACCATATTGCCATCCTTATCATATTCCACATCTTTTCCATTGTATGTAATCAGTCGGTTGTTCTTGTCATACGTCATCTTCACATCAGATACATCTGAATGTTCTAATGTCTTATTGCCAAGACTTTTTGTTTCTGTAATATTTCCCGCCGCATCATAACAATATTCTTGATGGTTGACCTCTGTTCCACCTGCCTTATCCAGTATCAGAGTAAGACGCCCCATTTTGTCATATGCTCTCGTTTCTACCGTTCCGTTCGGACGTGTTGTCTTAATCAATCTTCCGTTTACATCATAATCATATGTTGTTATGCGTTTATCCCAGTCTGTCAGTTTCTTAATACTTCCATTTTTATCATAGACATAGGTCACTTTCTTGCCATTCGGATAGATAACATCTGTCAAATTACCAACCTTGTCATAAACATAGCCAATTCTCTTACCCTTGCCATCCTCATAGGATGTAACACGATTTAAGCCATCATAGGTTCTTGTAATTGTAAAAACATTTTCTCCCTTTGTCTCTGTAACTGTAAGCACGTTTCCGTTTGCATCATAACTATACTCAATCACCCCCTCTTCATCGGTCTGTCGAATAATTCGTCCCACCGCATCATATACATACACTGTCCCCTGATTCCGGCTATTCGTCTTGGATGCCACAAGATTCTGTGCATTATATGTATACCCAATATGATAATCTTCTCCAATCCGTTCTTCAGTTAAATTGCTGTTCAGATCATAAGTATAACTTGTTACCCCTCCATTCGGATTTGTTAATGTTGCTATATTTCCCATGGAATCATATGTCATGGTTGCTGTATTTCCTAATGCATCCGAAGAAGCTGCAAGATATCTACCTCCAATGTAAGCATATGTAGCTACATCTTTCGTAGACTCATTCATCTGCTTAATAAGATTACCAAAGCTGTCATACATATTCGTTATCACATTTCCATCTGCATCCGTTACAGATACCACATTTCCTAATGCATCATATGTATCCCTTTAATATTTTTAATTACGTTTTTCAAATCCAATTACCGCAATTATATCATAGACGTAATATAAAGTCCATACAAATATTGTAAGCAAAACGAACAGAATTCTATGTACTTTCATACACGCGAAAAACAGATAACCGAGAATTTGACAGTTAAATCACCAAAAGGCACTTGCAGGTCTCATAAAACCTGCTTTTTTTGTCATTTTTTCGTTTTCTTACACGCATGCGCAAAAGAGGAAACCGCCAAAGTATGAGATTCAAGATGTTTATACGGTTTTATCTGTGATTAAGGAAGAAAACGAATGTAAGCAATAGAGAAAAAACAATGAAAACCGTCCGAATCCCATTATTACCATTGGACTGTTTATGGATGCTAATTGTATTGCTCTTGCATTTGATATTTTTCTGGTCAACCAGAACGAGCAGACAGGGGAAATCTTATTAAAAACAAGTCGCTGAATCTTAACGATATAGTAGATTATTTGAGCCAATATCAGAGGGGCTCGGGTGTGGCGATAAGCACAGCGTAGTGGATTCTGACAAAAACAGTGCGAAACGCAGTACAGTAAATAAGCAATTGTATGATGTAACTAATATCATCGTACAACTGCTTTCATATTCTATCCGTTTCGCACGTCCCTCACTTACGCTGTGAAGTGTAATGAATTTAGATGAAGAAAAGAAGTCCTGCAAACATAATAGCTCCAATTACATTCGCCTTTGCAGGCAGCTTGGTCGGCATAATCACAATTGCAAGTGGCAGCAAATTAAAGATACATGCCCATGCAGGAAGGGATGTTGTTCCTGTTACAACTGCGATAAAAAAAGCAACTGCAAACACCAGCATACCGAGATAGCCTAAGTACATTGTATAACATGTTGTCTTGAAGAAATCCCAAACGGCATGTAATGCCTCTTCCGTCAGATTCAACTTCACAAAGAACCATTCAACAAGACAACAGAACAAGTGATGCAATGCAAGATTAATAAACATAACAATGGTTGCAATATACATAATCATATAATACGTCTCGGAATACTGTCTCATCCAATCGCACAATGCCAGATAACCGAAAATCTCAAACGTCATAGCAAATACACCAAGTAACATTGCAATTGCCAGGTTCTTAAGTGGCATTCCCTGAAAGGATACCCTGGACTTCTCATAATCCTTAAAATTGGTTAAATCAACTTTTCCATTTGGCGCATAGGTAAGCAATCCATCTGAAACGCCACAAAATATATGACCGATCAAAGCCATAACCATAAATACTTTCCATTGTAACATAGTAAATTATCCTCCTCATAACACAATATCAGTTAGTTATCACTAACTTCCAGTTTACTATATCACATTTTATTTTCAAAGAAAAGTATACTTATATTCTTTTTTGCAAATTAAAGAGCAGATTACAGAGTACGTAAAAATAAAACATTACTATGCTTTCATCTGTCAGATCAATTCCAGATATTCAAATGCTTTATATAATCCATCCTTGTCTACCGCATCTGTAACATAATCGGCTGCCTGTTTCGCTTCTTCTCCACCACTTCCCATATCTGACTTCTCCTCTCTGTGTCAAACAACACATCTTTTTATAAAAAGAAATATCAAAACAAATCCAGCATGTTATCCAGATAGATCTCCTCCCGAACTTGAAGCTGATACTCCGGCCGCGTCATATAATAAAGCAGAAATTCCAGAATGAGTGCACTTCCAAGGCCTCGTCCCTCCAGCTTATAATTCGAAAATCCCATTGGCAGAAAGGTATTGCAAATGTCATCAATTCCGATAAAACCCGGATTCTTCATAGCATCTGAGAAACGGTATCCGGTTGCTGCATTCGGTGCCTTACAGTAATGCTCTGCATTTTCTCCCAGATTCTTCCGGCTGACTGTCTCATAACATTCTTTCCGATCCCGGCATCCAAACCAGCAACATTCATTACACAAGAACTCTACCTTATCTTTTTCAGATTGCGGTAATGCATTCCATCTATCATACATCTTATTGAGCCGAAAATCCGGCACCACATACCGAAACTCTTCCCGCTGCAATTCTTTCTCTAATTCCGCAAACTCTGTCAACACCTTTGTTGTAGACGAGACATAATAAAGCCCCGGATAATGGATCTTCAGATACTTAAGCAACAGATCAGAATGAACAATGACACCATTTTGAATTGCTTTGCTGTTTTCTTCCAATAATCCACAAAGCTGATTGCACCGCTTATCTGTAAGATGTTCCTCCGTCAGCAGAGAATTACTAAATGTCAACCGGGCAGAAATGCCATATTCCCGTAAAAACGCCAACACCTCTTCCGGTTCCTGTTCGCCCCATTCCACACGTCCTCCACCCCAGATACAATCCATAGGTGCACCATATATGGAGCCAATCTCACACCAATCATAAAAATACTCCCGATGTTTGCAGTACAAAGGCAGGAATCTCCGATACAATTCAAAAAACTCAAACAATCCAGGAAGATGATAATATGCAATTCTAGTCATGTCTTTGGCCTTCATTCTTATAACACTCACAAAACCGTGCCGCAAAGGATGGCTTCTGTCCTGCCACATACAAATGCTGCGTGCTTCCAAACTCATTGATCCGGAAACATGCGATACCTTCCCGCCGCTCCTCTGTATAGATACTGGTAACCGAAGATGGTGCTGCACAGAATCCATGCCACAAGATCATTGGGGATACATTGATAAGGTGGCTTAATATCACACATTCCACTCCAAAATGACAGAATAACACAATCGTGTCATTATTCGGTTGTAGCACTCTGTAATGAAGCCCCTCTCTTTCATATCCATGCTTTTTTAACAATGAATCCAGTCCTGCGCATACTTTCTCATAGGCTTCTTTTACCTTTCCCTCCCGCATAATATCAGTATCTGCCCAGCAGAAACTATCATAATTCTGTCTATCCTTTTCTACATCTGTCGGCAGCCAGTCCCAGCATATGTTACTCATCTCCCCCTGCAGATCCGGCCGGCGAACCGGTACATCAAATTCCCGTAACCAGTCACAGGTCTCTGCCTTGCGGTCTATCTTCTTCAATGTGCATCCTGCCGTGTCCTGTGCTCTTCCAAGCGGTGATACATAGAATGCTTTCACATCCAGTTGCGACAGATATTCCGCTGCCAGTTCCGCTTCCTTCCAACCTGTGGGTGTTAATGAATCTATCGCATAATCCGGTTCTGCATGTCGTACAATCAAAATTCTCATACTTTACTTATCTCCTTATTATTTTTTCTGTCAAATCATCGAAATTTTTCTAAAAAAGCACTATCATTTGCGTCTGTTTTCCTTCATGTAAAATTATAACACACCATTCGACAAAAGAAAAAGAGAATAAAATAACCTATTTCCGCACAGATTATCCCTATGAATCATACAACATACGAAACGGAGTATAGCACTATGGAACCAATCATCTACATCAAAGCACCCCAATGCATTGATATTACTGACCCATCCGTTACATTCGGAGACTTTCTGACGATCTACTGCACCGATACCAAAATTCAAAACAAATTAAACAATCTGCAATTCTATACATTTCCTGCCGGAGAGTCTGCGCAGGTTGTTGTCTCCGTTCTGAAAATAATGGAAATGATACTGACACACTATCCGGATGCCCAGATTGAAAATCTTGGAGAAGGAGATTTCATCCTCTCCTACGATCCGCCAAAAGCCTTTGCAAAAACAAAAGAAATGATCTTTACTTTCTTCATCTGCCTAGTTGCCTTCTTTGGTGGTGGATATGCGATCATGGCATACAATACCGATGTCGGAGCCAGAGAATTATTTACCTATCTGTCTATGTTATTCCTTGGGAATGCCAAAAGTGGTGTTCTCTACGTTGCAGTCACATATGCAATTGGTCTGACTGTTGGTATGTTGCTCTTCTTCAATCATCTCGGGAACAGGAAACTGACCCCATCCCCTACCCCATTAGAGATTCAAATGCGGCTATACGAAAAAGATATCAGTACCACTGTCATTAAAGATATCAGCCGGCGTGGTGAAAATATTGACATTCCCCGATAGCTACTGAAAGGAGCGAATCATGTCTTTCCTATCCTATACCTTATTAACTATATGCGGCATTTCCGCCGGTTTCGTTACGGCGGCTGCTTATGTTGCATTTATTGCCATGCTCGGCGTGTTCCCTAAAGTTGCCGCAAAGACCAAAACCGCCGGACAATGTATCCTGTACGAAAACTGCCTGATCTTGGGAATCCTTATCGCTACCCTGCTGCAATTCTTTGTCACAACTCCCACAGAAGGTTCCCCTGCCCTGCCGTTTCCCGCAATTGGAATTCTGATCCTCATTCTGCTTGGACTATTTGGCGGTATCTATACCGGATTCCTGATCGGCGGTCTGTCCGAAGTACTAAATGTTATCCCTACTTATGCCAAGATTGCACATATCCAGAAACGGATCGCCCTTGTCATCTTCTTTCTTGCACTTGGTAAAGGAGTGGCACTGCTCATCCAATATCTTGTCATTGATATGCTCTGATGCATAATATCATACTTTAATGAGATACTAAGCATGTATGAAACCACTGTATTTTTCGCAATTATAAGCAGATCAACATACGGCTGTAAGATTTCATATTAACAGACATTTTGCCATCAACTAATAAAAGGAGATTTCTATGAAACAGAAAATAAGTAATGAAGAATATAACGAATATGTAGAACAGATCACCCCTACCTACAGCGTCTGGAAGAACTGCCTGAATGCATTCTGGGTAGGTGGACTCATCTGTGTGATCGGTGAATTCATCTTTGCATTTTTCAAAAATTCGGTTGGATTACCGGAAGACGATGCCGCAAGCTATGAATCCATGTTATTGGTGCTGACAAGCGTTATCTTAACCGGATTCAATATCTATGGACACATCGCCCGATTAGGTGGTGCCGGTGCCTTAGTTCCAATTACCGGCTTTGCCAACTCCGTTGCAGCGCCTGCGATTGAATACCAAAAAGAAGGACAGGTCTTCGGCATCGGTGTTAAGATCTTCACCATTGCAGGACCTGTCATTCTCTACGGTATCTTCACAAGCTGGGTGCTTGGACTGATCTATTATCTTGGTGGATTGTTTGGATGGTGGTAAACATCATCCAATCTTTCTTGCTACTGCGATCAATATACACGCTCCGATCACAGATACGATCATATTGCCAATCACACCATTGCCGGATATTCCAACCAAACCAAGAATGACGCCACCCACGGCTCCACCCACAATACCAAGTATCATATTCTTAAGCCAGCCACCTTCTACATGCATGATCTGTCCTGCAATCCATCCGGCAACAGCTCCCAAAACCAGACTGATAATAAAATTTAAAATGTGAAACATCTTTCTTCCTCCTTGTTGACATTTATCAAGTGTTATATATGCATTATTATACTCCATCTGATTTATTCGTCAAATACAGATTCTCGTGCAAGCACGAATCTGTACTCAGCTCATCGTATACACAAAAAGCTTTCCATGGGGAGGGGGAAAGAGGTAGTCTCCATGGAAAGCTTTTTTATTGAGATACGTGTTTGTTTGTATTAGTTAGCCTCAACTAACTGTCATTATCATATACTATTTGAATCCAAAAAGCAACCCTTGTTATTGAAACAATTTCTCATTAAGAGCTATATTGTCAATTCTTTCACCTGTCAGGCAATTGCTTTGGCAACACGATACTGAAACGATTCCCCTGTCCGGTCGGACACACACTAAGACAACCACCCTGTTTCTCTATAATTTCTCTGGCAAGATACAGACCGATTCCGACACCCTCCTTCTCAATTGCATTCTGTCCCCGATAGAACCGCTCAAATATACGGGTTCGTTCTTCCCCGGATATTGGTTCATTCTGATCAGTTACACTGATCTCTATGGTCAGTCCCAACTCCCGGACAGCCAGAACAATCTCATTTCCCGGTTTGCCATATTTCACTGCATTATCTAACAGATTAAAACAGGCTTCTGCCGTCCATCTTCTGTCATGTAATATATCACAGCTTACCTCTTCCTTATAAGTGATCAGAATATCCGCTTTCTTTGCACCGGCATAGATATTCTTCACCGCCTGTAAGATGGTTTCATTGATGCTTTGCCGCTCACAGTGCAATGTGATCAGACCACTTTCCAATCTCGATACTTTGATCATGCTTCCCGAAAGAAATATCAAACGTTCTACCAACAGATCTAAGATATGTAAATATTGCTGCCGTTCTTCCGGCGTGATATCCGGAGTTTTCAGAAATTCCGTATACATCTTCAGATTCGAGATCGGTGTTTTTAACTGATGAGAAAGATCCGATACCAGACCTTTGATATTTTCATGTTCTGCCCGTTCCCGCTCATTTTGAAGTCTAAGCGTGGTAACCATCTTATCGGTCTTACATTGTAATTTGGATAGCAGTGTATCTTCATTTTCCGGAAACACTTCCTGTCTTTCTAATTCTGACAGGCTGTCTAACAGATCTGACAACGCTACAACAATCTGTGAAATATAGACATCATCGGTCCGTTGCAACAGCCTCATAATTCCGATCATTCCCGCACCGCAACCAATCACGATAACAACCGGTAACCATTTCCCAACATAGAGATACATGATAACTGCCGCACCCACAACCAAAAGAAGGGAGCATGCATACAGCATCCTCACCCTTCTCTCATAGCATTTCTTGTTTTGTTGATATGAATATTCTTTCATGCTTCTTCTCCAAATGTATAACCAATTCCAAACACCGTAATGATATACTGTGGATTGCCTGCATCCTCTTCTATCTTCTGGCGGAGTCTGCGGATATGCACACTTAATGTATTCTCATCCACATAATTTCCATCACAATCCCATATTCTCTGCAGAATCGTATCTCTTGTCACTACTCTGCCTTGATTCCGGATAAGTAATTCCAAAATGCGATACTCCGTTCCGGATAATTTCACCGGTTCTTCCGACAAAAAGACCTGCATACGTTCAAAATCCACTGTCATATCTTTGTAATGAAAACGGGCATGGTTCTTATCCTCTACACTTCTTCGAAGCACTGCTTCAATCCGTTGATATAGAAGCTCCACCGAAAATGGCTTTGCTATATAGTCGTCACACCCTGCCCGGAATCCCTCAATCATATCCTCATCCGTATCCTTTGCGGTGAGAAATATGATTGGAACCTTCATGGTATCCCTTAACTGTCTGCAATAATCAAGTCCTGCACCGTCTGGAAGATTACGGTCAAGCAGGATCAGATCAAATCCATGCTGCATACAGGCATCCGCATCTTTACGGGAATATGCAGTCTCCACTTCATATCCCCGCTGCTCTAAGAACAACTTGACACCACCACATATAATTACATCATCCTCCACAATCAATATCCGTCTCATTTTTAACTCCTATCATCCGCTGCTATCCTATTCTGCCATTCGCAGCCGTTCCACAACCGTCTCTTTGTTTATCAGACGAAATACTAACGCCGGTACTACAATACATATCGCAAATAATACCACAGCCATGACAATTACTAATTCAAATGGATAATGGAATATCGCATAATCTGCTATATGCATACATAATCTACCTGTTCCATACATCATAAGACTTCCTAACGTCAGGATCAACCCACAACTGATCATACCATAGACCAGACCTTCATACATCAGCATCTTTCGGATCTGCCGCTTTGTCATACCAACACTTTCCAAAACAGCAAGTTCCATTTTTCTCGTATACACACCGGTGATCATCACATTGATATAATTGACAACGCCAATCAATATCAGAATCAGGGAAATACCTCCACCGATCACCTCAAGTGACATCATAGATTTCTTAAAATCTGCTGCTTCTACCGAACGGATATCACTGGCAATAATGATCGAATTACCCTTCACAATCCGTTCTACGGATGGCGTAACCTCCGGTTCTTTCCCTTTCTTTGCATTCGCAATAATACAATCCACCTCTGCATCCGGGAATAACGAATCCATCACCTGATCGCTCACAAAAATGGCATCCGGAGCGCCGCCTAATACCCAATAATGTCCTGCGGTAATTTCTTCTTCATCCTGTAATGCCGCACCCACTGTAATCTTTCTCTCATTTCCAGTGTCAGCATTCCGTAGTGTAATTGTCCTGCCTTGCATCTGCTTTGTTGCATCCTCTGAATCCAGATATCCGATCAGACAGATCTCGCCCTTTTCGAAAGCTTCTATGTCGACCTTCTGTGCGGCGGTCTTGTTATATGCTTCTACCATTTTCGTATTAATGGAAATCAATGGAGCCGAATACTGTGCAGTCTTTTCTGTTGTCGTCTCATAGAACTTTGCCACGTCCCCGGGATTATCTTCCTTTTCCAGAAAAGGAGCATATAACTCCGCATCAAACGGAAGCATAACATCTGCGCTACGATTGGTATATACCTCATCCATTCCATCTATCTCCCGCATCTTCTCTGCAATATCTTCCATTGTCACACCCTGAGCTGCCCTGTCCTCATCACCGCTTCCATACAATACATAATCATTATGCAGGTAGTGTGCGATATAACTATCGGCACTTAAGCAGTCAATAAATGTATTCACGCATAAAAAAGTGACGGATCCCATAAAAACAGATGCAAATACAAGAATGCTTCTCTTCTTCTCCCGGAATACGTTGCGCCATGCCATTTTCGGCAACTTGCCGCCGCTCGTTGTCCTGTAACAGTTTTTTACTTCATTTCCCGTATATTTCATTGCATCAATTGCAGATATCTTACCCGCATACTTCGCCGGCTTCCTTGCACTGATAGATACTGTTACAAATGCAAATAATACGGAAAACAGATAAATACCCGGATGAAAGCTTATCGTAGAGGATACTGCTGATTCCCGCCCAACCGAGAACATCGTCATCGCTAATGGAACAACCCCAAAGGATACTCCTGTACCGAGCACTACTCCGATTGGAATAGCAATACATGCAAGATATCTCGCCTGCCGTTTCACAATCTGCTGAATCTGCGGCATCGTAGCACCAATCGTCTTTAACATTCCATAGAAACGAATATCCTTTGTCACAGAAATGTACATCACATTATAGATCAACAGATACCCGCTTAACACAATCATCGCCGCAATCAATCCAATACTGATCGCAATCATAACACGATTGGAACCATTTTCTGACTGCGCATCATAGCTTGCATCAATCTTTTGGTCCTTTCGTAACGTCACCTGTTCCTCTAATTCATCCCTTAAGCTCTCCTGTTTTCCCTCTTTGGCGGAAATACTGACGCGTCCGTTCTCCTGCATCGTAAATCCCGACTTATCCATATATGCCTTAGACACCAACGTTGTATTGCCTTTGCTATAACATGTATACCAGCCGGATAATTGAAACAACTGTTCCTTTCCATCTAACATAAATACAATATCCTGACCGATCTGCGGGGTCTGAATACCAAGATTGTCAAGCGTCTGTTTGGTTAACATAATATCCTTCTCATTTTTCGGATAAGTTCCTTGCAGATCTGTAATCGCCGGCTGCAGATTCTTCTCAAATTCCGTCGCATCATAATATTGAAGGAGATATTGACATTCTCCATCCTCACTCGCAACCCTCCGGGCATCTATCTGAATTCCCGCTGCCCAAAGAGAAGGACATTGCCCGATCTCCTTTACCTGATCTTCCGTTGGGTGTTCAATTGTGATCGATGCCTTTGTTCCTTGTAAACGAAGCTGCATCTGATTTATATTCCTTGCCATAGAAAAGCCTAGTGTAAATACTGCCGTAAACATAAAGGTTGTCAATACAATGGCAAGAATAACGATTACATTACGAACCCGGTTCTGCTTCAACATCCGATGATAGATACGATTGATTGCTGTCTGATTATTGTTCTTAAGCATCCGCATTTCCCCCTTTTGTCTCAGAGGAAACAATCTTTCCATCTTCAATCCGTATCATCCGGTCGGCAATGGTAGCAATCTCTTCGTTATGTGTGATCATAACAATGGTCTGTGCAAACTCCTTGCTGGTCAGCTTCAATAATGCAATAACATCCATGCTGGTCTTACTGTCCAGATTACCGGTCGGTTCGTCCGCCAAGATAATCGACGGTTTTGCTGCTAATGCCCTAGCAATGGCGACTCTCTGTTGCTGACCACCCGACAACTGATTCGGCATCGCGTATCGTTTTTCGGAAAGCTTCAGCATATCCATGATTCTTTCCACATAAGCCTCATCAATCTTTGCTCCGTCTAATTCAATCGGAAGTACAATATTCTCATATACATTCAGAATCGGCATCAGATTGTAATTCTGAAATACAAATCCGATCTTCCGTCTTCTGAAAATGGTAAGCTCCTCGTCCCGCATTTCAAAGATAGATTTGCCATCTACGATGACCTCTCCGCTTGTCGGCCGGTCAAGTCCTCCTAACAGATTAAGTAGCGTTGATTTGCCACTTCCCGAACTTCCAATAATAGAAACAAATGTACCTTCTTCGATATCAAGGGAAACGTGGGATAATGCATGTACCTCATTATCTCCATTTCCATATATTTTTGTAAGATCATGCGTTGATAAAATGTTCATTTCATCTCTTCCTTTCCTGTTGATACGTTCATTCTATCATACGCATCTTACAATCTTCTTACAGTTTTCCTTAAAATGTGATAATCGTCTGGTTTATTTGATCTTACTAAATAACTATTCTCTATACTTCAAAAACAAAAGGGAACATATATGGTGGGATTTTTATTATTTCCCCATCCACCAAGAGATTCTTTGGATGAACAATATATGATATTGCAATTTTCTTTTCATATAACTCTTTAAATTTATCCAGCGAAATTGCCGAATAGTTTTTCGATGACTTCACTTCTATTGGATACATTCTAAAATTCATTTTACTTTCATTAGAAAGCAAAAAGTCTATTTCTATATCATTCCTATGTTTTTCTTCATTATACCTGGTATAAAAATATAACTTTCGTCCCATCGCTACAATCATTTGAGAAATCATGTTCTCATAAATCATGCCTTGATTTAGAGATAATTTTTCATTCATAATCTGTTTATATAATTGTTGCTCCATAATCTCATTTTCATTAAACGCAAGACTAACAAGCAACCCCGTATCTCCCATATAACATTTTACAAATGACTCATTTTTATTTAGGCTGAATCCGACATTTGGATCATTACATTTATAACACAGATTACATATCATGGAATCGTCCAGCCAAAAAAAAGGATCATCATATTGAGCAAATGTTGCATTCGATTCTATTTCACTTAATACAACTCTTTTCTCATGCGTTGATAAATATGCAGGTATATTTTCGAAAATAGCAGACACTCTGGAATTGTATCGTTTTGCAGCTTTTTTAATATCGTCACGATATAGAGAAAGAATATCTCTTTTTTCAATATCTGCGGCTGCAAAATCTCTTGCATTCTCCTTAAATGCAACTACAGCCTGCGGCATCCCCCCGACCAGCATATATTCTTTGAAAATGTGCATTGCCTTTTGATGCATTTTCTGATCCAATGGTTGTTTCATTTCCAAACATTTTTTGATATACTCTAGCAGAAGTTCTTCATTCATGTACAACATAAATTCTTCAAAATCGACCGGAAACATTTTTATTTTACGTTCCTCAGAAGGAATTGTAATATTATCTACATTTTCACGAATAGAAATAAGTGAACCTGTTTCAATGTAATCGTACCTTCCATCTGCAACAAGATATTTAACTGCTTCCCTAGCCTTCGGAAATTTTTGTATTTCATCAAATATTATGAGTGATTCTCTTTCAAACAACCGGGTGTTATACTCAAGCATAATTGTCTGAAAAAAAACATCCAAATTGTTAAGATCCTCAAAGCTTTCCATCGTTTTTTTAGTTGCCTTATTAAAATCAATCAATATATAACTTTTATACTCTTTTTTACCAAATTCTTCTGCTATTGTAGACTTACCAATTCGACGTGCTCCTTCAATCAGGAGTGCTTTTGTACCATTTGTGCTTTCCTTCCATCTTAATATTTTTTGATAAATCTTTCTTTTAATCATATTGCATTTTCCACCTTTCTCTACATATTATAACAGTACGCAAAGTAATTTTCAACAATTATACATACAGTGCGCAAAGTAATTTTCGACAATTATATACATAGTGCGCAAAGTAATCATATTCCATATTCTATATAATACGCAAAGTATTGTAGATATTATTCATTGTTTTAGAAACATTTATATGTAAGAAGCCTCCAAACAACATTACTTGCCTGGAGGCTCCCTATCATTGCCTATTCCTAAGACGCTACTGCAACTTTCATTAACTTTTGATTGATTCGCCCGGTAACGTCAATATAATATAATTTATCTGCTGTGGATAATTCATTTTGATCAATTGCATTCATTTTGTCCATCATCTCGGTATAAGCTTTTAGGTACTCTGTATAATCAGCCATCATTGCAACCATATCATTCGCATCTGCTTTCATATACTTTTGCATAAATTCTACATATTCATCAAAAAACGCCTCATAAGAATCCATTAGTTCTTTAAACTCAGGAGTAACGGCATCACTACCGACAATCTCTTCTTGTGAATTTGATGTTTCCTTAAGTTCTTCCGTCGTGTCTTCCTCAACGCTAACCTCTTCTGTCTCCTTCGCTGTCGTTACTTCACTAGTCTCCTCTGCTGTAATCGGCATACTCTGTCTTGTTCCACAAGCACATACCCCCACCAACACGCAACTCATCACACATACACATAATAATTTCTTCATTTTAATTCCTCCAATCATTATTTACTTGAATCGAGTTTTTCCAACAATGCCTTTGCATCAATAATTGTTTCGTCAAGCACTTTTCTTCTTGTTTCCAGAATTACAATTTTCTTTTGCAGCTCTTCTCTTACAATTCCTTTTGGCAAATTCTTCAGTTCTCGGATCTCTTTTATTTGAAATCCGAACGACTGAAATTGTTTGATTCTTCTAATCGTATCCACAGCCCTGCAATCATATAGTAAATATCCATACTTGTTTCTACCTGATGGTTCTACAAGCCCTACTTTTTCATAACCCTGAACTGCTCGCCTTGACACTCCTAACAGATCACACACTTCGCGTAAGGTTTTTAACTCATGCATACATATCTCCCACCTCCTTTACCCTAAAACTGCACGTAACGTGCAGTCAAAGCTTTTTTAATATAAAAATGCAAAGACCTCATACTAGGCCTTGTAAATTTTGCGAATAAAAAAGACGGTTGCCAGTAATACTAGCAACCGCCATAAAAACTTATACCATATTCTTTTACAATGAATATCTACATATCACTTATAATATCGACTCCACACCACCACAAAATGGCGGCTCACTTCAATCATCTTCATCTATGAATTCCACATCAACTATCAGTCCATTAATATCCGGATTCATTTGAGCAACAAGATTTTTGATTGTCGTTTTTGCTGAATCTTTCGATTGTTGATAATAATCAGAATTGGTACTCATAGATTTTTTTAGATTCCTATATGCCTCCTTATCTTGTTCTGCCGTAATATCAGCTCCATCTCCCGGAGAGTTATCAAACAGACCGGTATGGAAAAATAGTGTCTCTTTATTCTCATCATCCAGTGTAAAATCAGTTAATTGTGGAGACGGAATGCGAACCAACACATATTTTCTTTCGTCATCCTTTATTATTTCACTTGCCTTCAAATTAACTGTAAAAACACCCATCGCAGGAACCTTTCTCCACGAAGTAATATCATACTTATTATCTTTATCATCTTTATCCCAAATAATATAATCTACATCACTCACACGAAGAACTTCTAATTTTTCTTCCTCTTGGATTTTTCCTATTTGAATATATACCCTATTGGAAGAATGAAGCTGCTCTTCAGCAAAGTTTTTACCTGCATCAAAAAAATCATCATACACCTTGCCGCTTTCTTCCGCCTTAGTCTTCTGGTATGCCTGTTGAGTAGCAGAAGCCATCTTAAGCACAGACTGTCTAAAATAATAACAGCACGCACCTGAGAAAATCACAAATGCTATAAGTGACAAATAGATTAGTACATTAAATTTATCCTTCTTCTTTTGTTTCTCAACCCTATTTCTTTTTCTCATTGTGCAATCTCCTTACTTCAAAAATTCAACATCTATTGTCGCTCCGTCAAGATTAAATAAGTCTGCCAGATCTTTTACTTGTGCCTTTGCTGCTTTTTTCGCTTGATTCATTAACTCCGTATAATTTGACATTTTATCCTTAACTTCTTCATTTGTTTTAATTTCTGAATTCTCATACGCAATCTTTCCATCTTCTGCATTTCCAAACGAAAATACAGCTTTATATTCTGCTTTTTTTTCAGGATTTCCTTTATAAGCCGTCATCTCCGGTTCTGGAACTCTAATAACAATGGAATCATCTGTTTGCACAACTTCTGCTTCGTTTAGATCAACTGTATATACTGCGTTACAATCATTCACATATAATACTGCATATTTTTCCCCTACTTTTTGACACTTATCGATTTTCACCTGTGCCTTTAACACCTCTAGTCTGCCAACGCTTTCCATTGTATTTTTAATTTCAGTAATCGTATCTTCATTACTTAATCCTTGTTGTTTCCCCTCTTCATACCCAACTTCAACACCTTCCGTAACGCCCTTATATGTACCAATTGCTTTCCCCACCAGTTTTCCCGTGGTGTCTCCTACTCCCTTTCCTACTTCATCAGCATCATTGCACATTGGAAAAATAACAAAAAACAGTAACACTATCGAAGCAATTGCTAAAACAGGAAAAATCCATTTACCCATTCCCCTGAACAGTTTATTCATTATATCCTTGAATTCCATTTATAGCTCCTTTCATCTGCTTACATCTCTGACGGTTAATGTATACTTGTATCCTTCACTAACCTCTTCCGAAGTATCTACTTTAACATTATCACTTTCAAATGTACACTTTTCCTCTGATACAACAGTAATCATGTCGCCAACCTTTAAATGTTTTACTTCAATCGGTTTATTTTTCTTAACTTTTTTTCTTTCTCCATTTACTATGACACTTTTTGTACCCTTAACCGTAAGTTTGACATCAATATATCTATGCAGTTCAACTTCAAACTTATCGACACCATTTGTTGCTGACTGATTTTCGAACTGCACGCACCCATCATCTAAAGCATCATTTATATTCTTGGGATTTGTGGTGACAACATAATAATCATTATTGTCATACATATATGTAACCGAATAATCCAAAATAGAATCTATTGTTGCTGTGTTTCCATCGACATTCACCGTTCCGTCATTTACAATCCATGTTCCACTAATATCATTTTCGTTTCCATTTTCATCAATATAATAATCCTTGAATTTGAGAAGTCTTTCCTCATAATCTCCTATCGGTACAAGCATCAAATCACTTCCGGTATAATTCCCGGGAATCTGAATATACCCCTCTTTCAAGTCCGAATTACAACTTATTTCATTTATTTTTTCTCCAGAATTCGAAACATCATAAATTCTGAATCCTGAAAAAACATATTTATCACTGTTCTTATTTGAAACAATAGGTTTATCATAATAAATGCAATCTCCCGGATTATAGTACGCATTAGATTCTACCATTTGAGTATGTTCTTTATCTTTATAAAAAACAAATGCCAAGTTCGGATTATCCGCTATTGTAACGTAAACAGATCCATCCTTTACAACTTCTTTCTTGTTTTCTATATTAGAATCACTATACTCCCCTTTATCATTTAGCTTATGGTTTTTCTTTAAATTCTCATACTGTAAGTATTCCTGATCGACCAATATACCTGATTTTTCCTTAGCCAGATCCATAGCAACCTGATCAACCTTTGCACATCCGGTTAAACAAAATAGGCAAAAACAAATACACAAACCGCTTCTTTTCATTAGTATTTACTCCTCATATAATAAATTCCACCAATATAATTACCACAACACATCTATTATACCTTATATCCATAAATTCGCATACCTATTTTTGTCATATTTCTACAATATTCGTCATTTTCTTCCACTCCGATACAACCTTATGAAAAAAACGCAGGCACAAACATTCCGTTTTTGCTCTGCGTCTTAGCATCTGGCTTATGAAAGCAGGAATTCGTCAACAAACCGTTTCTTCGCACGTGGTTTTCCAAACAGATATCCCTGCAGATAGTCTACATTTAATTTTTTTAATATCTGATCCCACTCACTTTTTTCTACACCTTCTATGCATATTTTTATGCCGATACTGTGCACCATATCTATGATCTTTTTAAACAATTCATAATCCCGTGCATTACTCATCGCCCTTGTAGTAAAATCTTTATCTATTTTCACATAATCCGGATTCATATCACAAATACAATGCAAATTTGAATATCCGGTTCCAAAATCATCAAGTGCAAAAGAGATCTTATTATCTTTAAGTTTTTTTCTTAAATTACAAAAACGGGGTGTCATATCCATATATCCGCTCTCTGTTATCTCCACACATAAACTTTCAGGTGTAATATCATAATGTTTAATAACCGATAAGATATCTTTCCAGTGCGAAAGGAGAAATCCTATAGGTATCTGCTTGTAAATCCATCACATACAAATAGTCATCCATAGATGATTCAATTATGTTAATAATCTTATCAAAATCTATTTTCGTAAACATTTCACCTATATATTCACTCATATCTAACTATCCTTTTCAAGCCAATACGAAACACATTCCCTGTTTATTTAAATTCAGCCACTTTAATTTCCCGTATCATATTACGTAAACGTTCTGCTTCGCCACTCATTTCCTGACTCGTTGCCGCACACTCTTCAGAAGTTGCGGAATTACTCTGTACAACATCATTAATCTGTTCTATTCCTTCATTGATCTGCTGTATCTCCGTTGTCTGGTCTGCGAGTGTCTCTGCAATACCGGATACCTCTTCTGTAATCGTCTTTGAATCTTCTGCAATCTTTTCTAACTGTCGTGCGGTTTCCTCTGCTATCAAAACACCTTTTCCAACCGCATTGACCGAGGTTTTAATTAATGCAGATGATTCTTTTACTGCCTGTGAGCTCTGATCTGCCAACTGATTGACCTGATTTGCTACAACAGTAAATCCCTTACCTGCTTCGCCGGCTCTTGCAGCCTCAATGGAAGCATTTAACGCAAGAAGATTCGTCTGTGATGCGATCTCATTGATTGTTTCAATAATTTTATCAATCTGCACGGACGCATCTTTAATTTCAAGCATGGAATTGACCATCTCATGCATCTGATTATTGTTTTCTAAAATATCACTTCCAAGATTTTCTACTTTCGTACTAATCTCATCTGCCGCATTTGAATTTTTCTTTACCTGTTCGGAAACATTCTCAACCGTTGCCGTTAATTCCTCTATCGCCGCTGCCTGATTCATAGCTCCATCTGCCAGCTCCGTTGCACCGGATGCCACTTGTTCTGCACCGCCAGACACCTGATTCGAAACCCCTTGTATTCCCTTTACCATATCTGCCATACTTTTCTCAAATGTCATAAAGGAATTCAGAATTCCGATAAAATCCCCTTTCCATTCCACGTCAGGCTGTACATCAAAATTCCCTTCTGAAAACAGTTTCATTGCACGGTCTATATCATCCACATAAGAACCCAGAATCCGGATGGATTTACGCATACTATGTGCCAATCGTCCAATTTCGTCTTCCGAATGATACTCTAACATACTATGTAAGTTTCCTTCTGTTAATTCTTTTGCAACATCCTCAATCGCATGTAACGGTTCCAAAATGCTGGAAAGAACTTTTTTGCTTATTTTTCTTGAAATCACCCATGCCAGAGTTAAAAAGAAAATAATACAGATAATTCCTGTAATAGCACATATTATTGTATTCCTTACTGCCTTATCACTGGCTTTATCTGTAATATCATCTAATTTCGAAGCAAGATCTACTAATTTATTTAATGCTGGTGTACATTTCGTAAGAATATCCTCTGTACCCTGCTTCTGATCTCCTGATTTGATCTCTTCTAAAATAGAAGAACTGATATCATGCCAATCAGATAACGTTGTGGCATATTCTTTATAATCCTTATCTGAAATAACACCTGTTTCTTTTATTATTTTTAACTGAGCATCAACATCTGTAAGTAATGATGTTATGGTGTTTTCATAATCATCATAAGAAGATGTATCATCATTTAATGCCATCTCTCTTACATTTCTCGCTGCGGCATTGACATCTACCCGGCACATTTTGACCGCTATATCGGTAGCATTAATTTTCCCAACATAATTTATAAGGCTGGCGAACAATATACCGATCGCCATTATGGAAAGCAGCCCTGAAATAAGCATCATTATAATTACTTTCTTGTATCCATAAGCTATTCTTTCCTGTAGTTTCATATTTTCGATTTTCTTTTCTGCATGGTTTGTGTACATGATTCATAGGTTCCTTTCTTATATTTTTTCTGAAAAGTGATTATATCATTGTCTTTTACACATATCTTGCACATTTGTGTCCATAATAGTATAATTGTGTTCAAATTATAAGGAGGTTCTACCATGCAAGCCATTGATTATGATTATATCGGTACTATAACAGGTAATCTCTTCGGGGTTCCTATTCACATTTATAAAAACAATACACTTATTTTTTACCATTCCACAGTTAAACTTGTTAAAGATCCCATTTCTATATATCAGTCAGACATCTTAAAAATATCTGAACATATCAGTTATTTCTTAACTCCACAGTTTAGCTACTATGGTGTCCTCAATTCCAATGACTATAAGATCGTAATCGGTCCTACAAGTCAGGTTTCTGATTCTATAACAACGCTTCAGGAACTGGCTTCTCAATTAAATGTAGATAGTGCAGATGTTGACGATTTTATAATTGCCATGCGGGAGATCATTCATATACCATTAGAAAGTCTTATGCAGATTATGTGTTTTTTTAATTACATATTAAACAATGAGAAATGTTATCTTCAGGATATTTTTATTAATGGTTCCTTACAGACACAACTTATGAAATCTATAAACAGCCTTAATGCCGACAGAATTTTCTCCAAAGAACTTTTTGAACAGGATCAAAATCTTCACAATACTTATGATCTGGAACAGAACGTAATGAATCTGATTCGAAAAGGAGATTATATGTCTTTATCCGAACTGATTAAAGATTCATCCGCTCTAAAGGTAGGCACAATGTCTGACAACCAGCTCCGTCAATTAAAAGACACATTCATCGTTACCTCTACACTTGTCTCCCGTGCAGCCATTCATGGAGGCATGAGTCCAGACGATGCCTTCACGCTAAGTAGTAGCTACATTCAAAATTGCGAATCATCAAATGATTATTATGAAATTATTAATCTGCGTCATCTTATGATTATGGACTTTGCCAAACATGTAAATCAATTGCACGAAGGAAGTCATACATCCCAGCTCGTTTCGGATGTATCTAATTATATTAATCATCATATATCGGAAGCAATTACTGTAGAGGCTATGTCAAAAGAGTTTTTTATGAGCAGATCCTATCTTTCAAAACGATTTAAAGCAGAAAGTAATATCACTCTCACTGATTTTATACTCAGTAAAAAAATAGAAGAAGCCAAATACCTCCTCCACTACACAAATAAATCTTTAACTGCTATCAGTGTGTATCTTGGTTTTTCTTCTCCCGGACATTTTTCCCGTGTTTTCCGGAAATATGCCTTCATTTCACCCAATGAATATCGCAAAAAATATATAAATTAAAATGCTATAATGCACGCTTACAAAACATACAGATGCGCCAACTTTACGGTAATTCAGGTGTCAACTCTTTTTATGCCTTTCGCAGCGGATTTGAAGCCGGTGATACTCCGGTGTTTGTCCTTTTTATGATTTTATAACCGTCATTTCCAATTTGAACCATATTACTCTTCTCGGCAGGAATACCGCGATATTGCTATGAATCCATTGTTTTAGAAACATTTATCTAAAATATCGGCATCCAATCCTTTTCTTCCCGTTATCTCCCCGATCACAAAATACAGTATTCCACCTACTAACAGTCCCCACACAACTGCATTCAGTCCTGCAATATGGATAAAATAGGTTGCAAAAATATAGGTTGCGATCGCACCTACACTACTGCAAACCGCTGCCAATCCGGTTCCTTTTTTCCAGAAAAGACCTCCCACAAGCGGCCAGAAGAACGTACATTCCAAGCCGCCAAATGCAAACATGTTAAGCAGGAAGATAATATCCGGTGGATTGACCGTCAACACAATAACAATCGCTCCTAATACCATGGTAACAATCGTACTTACCATCTTTACATGTTTTTCATATGTTTCGTTTTTAGCCGGATCATCCTTCACTACATAATTTTTCCACAGATCCTTTACAATTGCTGCCGTTGCGAGAATCAACAGCGAATCCGCAGTAGACATAACCGCTGCCATTGGTGCCGCTAAAAATATAGCCGCAATACCGGATGGCATGATCTTTTGCACAATATACGGAATGAAGTAATCAGAAGTCGGCAGATTATCGGTATCTACCAAAGCACCAGCCCATGCACCGGCCAAATGCATACCGATAATAACAAAGCCACACGTTAATACACCAATCCACATAGCCTTATGCATACTCTTCGTATCCTTAAATCCCATCGCACGCACCGCAGTCTGTGGAAGTCCTAATGTTCCAAAACCTACTAAAATCCAATAACTAAGCAGACCACCCGGCGTGTACTTAGAAAAAATATCATTGTATATATCCGGCAGATTAGCAGCAAGACCTGCATCAATCGATGCCAGTCCCCCTCCTGCTTTCAATACAAACAGTATAAACAGAAATGTTCCCACACACATGACAATTCCCTGAATCGTATCCGTGATCACAACTGCACTAAATCCACCGACAGCCGTGTACAGAATAACAACCGTTCCAAAGATCAAAAGAGATGTCACATGATCCATTCCGGTAATCGAAGCAATCAGAGTTGCTCCACCCGTAAACTGACTGATCATCTGTGCAATAAAGAATGCGATCAACCCAAGACTTGTAATGATTACCAGTGCATCACTCTTATATCGTGCCTTAAAATAACCGACTACGGTAAATGCACCTGTTCTACGGGAAACAAGTGCCAGCTTATTCCCCAACACGCCAAGCACAAGGAATGTAACCGGAACCTGTATTGCTGCAATCCACACCTGTGCATAGCCATAAGTAAGTCCCGCTGCCCCTGGTCCGGAGATAAAAGAACTTGCAGACGTATAAGTTGCCATGATCGTCATAGCAAGAACGATACCGTTCATATTTCTTCCGCCAATGAAATACTTCTCTTCCGAAGAACCTTTCAATTGTTTTTCTTCCTTTTTGCTATACACAAAGCTCAAAATCACATTAAAAAGCAAATATCCAAGAAAAACGGATAAAATGATAATCTGATCCTTATTCATCTTCGTCCTCCTCATCATAAGAAAAATCTATAAATACAAACCGGAGGAGTACAAAGACTCCTATTATTGCAAGAATGACCGTACCAAATACCGAAACCACAAACCATGCCGGCATATGGAATATCACCCATCCCGTAGAATTTAATAAAAATGCAGTAAGCACATGCCACAAAAAACAGATCAATACAACCAGTAATGTTGCTTTGATCTCTTTCAGGCATTGCTTATGTTTCTCTTCTTTCGTCAATTTCATCCTTGTCATATCTCCTCTCCAAATAATAAAACCACTTTTGTTCTAAATCATATCCTCCAGATCCAGACACATCTGTCTGTCGATCCAGCTTTTCTGTACTGCTTCGTGTATAACATCTCCCGGCATACTTCCGTCTAACAGAAACGGTGAATCCGGATCATGCTTTCTTCTATTCTGATTCACCAATGCTGCATCTGTATTCGCATAACAATACTTACACAAATGACCACAAGTATCATACGCACCGATATCTACACCTAACAGGCAGGCGCACGCACCATCCCTTTGATTTGTCTTTCTCTTAGGAACTTCCAATCTGCTATGAAGTGCCTTCTCATATGTAGCCACTGTCATACACCCGGAACAATCCGCTCCATATACGGCAAGATCATTTCCTTCCGCACACGGTTTGATCGTCATACCATATTGGGCAGCAATCTCTATCAAAGCCTTTCCAATGGTAATACGATCTTTTTTCTGTACCGCCTTTGCCTCCGGAAAATTCCGTTGCACCTTTTTATAAATATCAATAAAACTGATAACACACGTTCTTGTATAGCCGCTAAGTGTAGCTGCCATTTTCTCAAATTCAGATATATGCCATTCTACCGTATGCTTTGAATCTACGATAATAGGATCATATCTCCAACCTACACTATCCACGCCCACAGTCTGTGACAATTGCTGAAAACTTCTCATTACAGCTTCTTTGTCCGGAACATTTGGTTCAATATCTCTTCCATACGACGTGATCGTCACAAACCAGTATTGACCATAATTCTTTAATTCATCTAGATATGGCAGCATGGGCGCCGGATTCTTGGTACAAAATGCGATCAGATCTACAACCTCCAGTGAAAGACTGTATCTTGTCACCTGATTAGGATTATACGGATTCCTCACATATACAAAGCCTTCTCTTATTCGATTCAATAGCCATTTTGAATAAAATGCCGGTATATCCGTTCTCATTCCTGTCTGAATAATCATTCTGCACCTCTTTTGATTAAAGTACTCCTTTGTTCACCATTTTCGTTATCATAAAACAGCATCTATTTTCTTGTCAAATTTTTCATTACCCAGGCAAAGGCTCTTGCCATCCGTATATCCGGCTCTTTAAAATGTCCCCCCTGATTCCACTCTAATGTGCATTGTATTCCTTCTTCATCTAACCATGCATATGCCTGTCGTATACAATTACCAACCTGTGCCATAATGGCATTTCTGGTCTTTTCCTCTTTATCTCCCAGACTCAGGTAGATACAATCACTTTGTACCTTCTGTCGTTTCATGTATTCCAAAAATCCCGGAAACCAGATAGATGGCGATGCTGCCGCAATACCATCAAACCGATTTGTCTGCATTGCTGTCCACAGGGCAAATAATCCTGCCATGGAATATCCACCGATACAGTAATATTTACTGGTATCCGTACATAATTTCAAGACTTCATCTAATGTACTTTTTGCACCATTACCAAATTCTTCTGTTCCAAATACCGCTTCGGCATTCCAAGGGGATAAATCCTGATTCCAATTATTCACTTTCACTGCTATGAATCGGAAATCCATATCGATTAATCTTCGGATTTCTATAATTTTCTGTTCGATTCCCGGAAGATTATGTTCTCCCACCATCTCAATCAGGACAACAGATGCCTGCTCATTTCCATATTCATATATATCCATTCTTCTTGCCCCTCCCCGATCGGATTTTATCTGTTTTCTTCCATCCATTTCACTGCATAATCAACAAGTTGCCTCTGGTTCATTAATTTGACAGTTGCATTTCCGATTCTCTTCCAACAAACACAATAATGCCTCTATCAATATCAAATCATGATTTAGTAAATCTTGATTTGGTATCATTATATCCAATATTATCAAAAAAACAAGATATGTTGGCATACTTCAAATTCACTTCGTTTGAAGTATATTGGCAAACCAAACTACTACCGCGCCATTCACGCTGTCAAACCTCGAGAACGATATTCATTATTTTAATTATTGTATATGAGTTACTGATACCCAGCAATCTATGTCTGGATACAATGACATCAATTCCGATTCGGATATACCCGCACAAACAGGGATTCGTTGGAACACTGAACGTGATACAATTTAACCATATCCCCTAGGGGTGTTCAAAAGGGGTTCATTTGAACACCCCCTTGAGAAATGGCACTTGCAGGCATAAAAGAAGGCAGGAAGTCTCGTTATAAGACTACCTGCCTGTTGATTATTCTTATGCTGTTTTCTGTATTTCGCCAGTTCGACAAACTTGAAGTTGTAAGTTTCTTTACTATCATATCTTTAAAACTTGTTTTGCTTTCGCATTAACAAATTGGATAATTGGGCCTGAAATGATAACTGTAATAAGCGTGCATACACCAAACTTTCCACCAAACAAAACACCTGTAACAACAACCAAAATATCCAATGCCATTCGGACAAATTTAATCTGCCAGTGATTTTTTTCTGCTAAAGCAAAAGTGACTGCCTCATAGGAGCCTCTACCAAGGGATGCCGACGCATATAGTCCTGTTCCGACAGCAAACAAAACCACTCCTAACAACATAATTAAAAAATTGATCCACTTATAGGTACTGTAAATATGGCAGTTAGCAAACAAATCTACACAGGTACTGTATACAATCTGGTACAACACAGTTCCTATATGAATCTGACTTTTATCGTAAATGAGCGCAAACAAAATCATTCCCAATGCTACAACAAAAGATGCTGTGCCAATGCTTATGTGAAATGTTCTTGCAATCCCCTGCCACAGCACCGCAAGCGTAGCTCCGCCAAATCCAGCATACAGTGCAAGTGTAATTCCATAAGCCGCAATTATAGAACCTATTACAAGGATTGCCAATTTCTTTAGTGTTTTTTTATTGTTATTTTTCATTGACTTTTAATTCAAATACATCCGGACGGGCATAATGTCCGATTGCATCATGCTCCATTTTGCAGGCGGCAGGCAAATTCATATCAAGTTCTGCGTAAATGATAGTTTCTTTATCCCAGACAGGTTTTGTCAAATAATGCCCATATGGATCAATAATGCAGCTTCCTCCTCTGCACACAAGTCCTGGAAGTTTAGATACGATATTATACTCCTGCAGATCAGAAGGGTATGAACTGCGTCTGATAATCATATCAGTGTTGATAAAGAAACATTTTCCTTCGATTGCAATATGCTGAACTTTCATGCTAATGATTCACTCCTCGTATAATTTTCTTTGGGTTTAAAGCATCTGAAATCTATATCACTGTATATCCGGCATTTAATAATACAGCTAATGATTTTTCAAAATCCGCATCTTTCACTAAAATATAATCTGTGTTGAATGTAGATACCGCAAAAATTCCAATTTGTTAAACTCAACACATCTATTATACCTTATATCTACAGATTCGCATATCCATTTTATGTAATATTTCTGCAATATAAAAGGTCAAACCCGTCAAGCCCGATGGTTACTGACGAATCTGACCTTTTATAATCAAATTTCTGAGTTTTTTCTTCTATTTTTTGCGACCATCACATCAACCAATTCAGGCGAAGGTCGATCTTCTGTTCTATACGTTTCAGTTCTTGCTGCTTTTTGAGTACCGCATACTTCTGTTGCCGTAGTTTTTCCACAATACGGTCTATATCTTTGCTTTTGAGAAAGTCCTCAATTTCGGTCAGCAGCATATCTATTGCCCGCAGATAGCGGATGGTATTCAACCCCTTAACGCAAGCTGCCGGTCTTTTCGACGAATTACAGTAAAGGCGATGACGCAGATTACAACTGACAGCAGTGAACCTGCCGCCGTTGCCAAGCCCATCGGAAAAAGCGTTTCCGGAAAAAGCTGTGAGGTCAGATAGACACCTGGGATACGCACCAGCGCGATAGCGAGAATATTATGCAGGAACGACAGCCCGGATTTTCCGCAGGCGCAGAAATATCCGCTGAAGCTGAAATGGATACCCGCAAAAATGCTGTCCCAGATATATCCTCTAAGATACTGACCGCCCAGCCGTATCACATCCGCACCGCCCACGGTGTTTCTGTCCGTAAACAAAGCTACGACAGGCTCCGCCGCAAACTGAATAACGATGGAGGAAATCACCCCGAATCCCACGGCAAGCAACACCGCATACCGAAGCGTTTGGATTGCCCGTTCCGGTTTGCCTGCACCGATATTTTGTGCGCCCAACGCTGAAACGGTAGATAACATCGAGGATGGGATTAGGAACAGAAAGCCTATTACTTTCTCAACAATACCGACTGCCGCCGCATCGTTCAGACCTCTTTGATTGGCAATGATCGTAATAACGATAAAGGCAATTTGGATCAGACCGTCTTGAAAAGCGATAGGGACACCGATTTTCAAAATCTTGCCCATTACTGATTGGCAGGGCTTAAAGTCATCCTTTTTCAAAACAATACTTTTTCTTTTCAGAATAACAGTCAAAGAAACCGCTACGCTGATTGCCTGAGAAAGCGTTGTGCCAAGAGCCGCACCAGCAGCCCCCAAGTGCAGGATACCCATAAACAGATAATCCAAACTGATGTTAGCTGCACAGGCAACGGCGATAAAGTACATCGGACTTTTGCTGTCACCCATACCACGGAAAATAGAACTGATAATGTTATACGCTGTGATAAAGGGGATACCGATAAAGCAAATGGTCAGGTACGCCACAGTCCCGTCCATGGCTTCTGTCGGAGTGGACATTGCCGAAGCGATGAGATGCACCAGTGCCAGCAAAACCGCCATCACCGTGACAGAGACCACCATAAAAAGCATCACAGTATTACCAACATCCTTTGCCGCCTGTTTACGATCACCCGCACCGCTGGCTTGCCCGATGCTGACGGTCGTTCCCATTGCAAGTCCGACGATCATCACCGTGAGCATATGCATAACCTGTGAACCAATGGAAACGGCGGTCGTGCCGGCAACATTCTCAAACTGACCGATAATAAAGAGATCCGCCATTCCATAGAGTGTCTGCAAGAAATATGCGAGTAAGTATGGCAGCGAGAACAGAATGACATTTTTGAATACGCTACCTGTAGTAAGATTTTTTTCCATGTGCATTTGACCTTCCTTTGCTGAACTACCTGTATTATAAAGTCTACAACGAATATATATGGTTGCCTTTTCCTAGCCGGTCTCCTCCCGTGTGTTTTATTTTTGTTTCATATATTCCAAGCTGAGTTCTGGTTGGAGAAAATAGTTTTTCAATATTATAAAAATGGCACCATATAAACCGGTATGCAAAAAACATCTTCATCTTTACTCAAATCTTTCGTATAAACTAAATATCTTCTCAATATCCTTCCTGAATATTTTTCTGTAAATACATCAAGTGATTTATGTGTTTTATATCCTGATGATTTTATCTCTATAGGAACAATTTTATTCTTTCTAGCCAAAATAAAATCTATTTCATAATTATGTTTAGAGTTCTGATTCATAATCGTATGATAAAATAATTCATTTCCATTAGCTGCCAAACACTGAGCTACAATATTTTCATATAAATATCCTAGATTAACACTTAATTTATCATTTAACAGCTTCTGATAGATTTCATTTTCTGTGAAATCCTTATCCTTAAACATCAAAGTTACAAACAGACCTGTATCATTTAAAAATAGTTTGAATCTTGATAAATCTTTTGTATTTGCCATACCGGCATCCGGATCATTTGTATTATATGCAACCAGTACTGTCTTTGAATCTTTTAGTTCCGCAATAAGTTCTAATATTTTATCTTGTCTTTCGCCATTTAGCACACTACTCGTTTGATATCTGGCAGCATTTTTATTCAACTGAGCGGGAATTGCATCAAACAACATTGCCAAACGTCCTGTCGGATCAATTTTTGCAAAATCACTTTCATACAAATTTAAAATGTCTCTTTTTATTTCATCTACTTTTCTAAAATTATTTGTTTCAATATAATCATATCGTCGATCTTCAACTAATGCTTTAATTGCATGACGAGCTGCTGGACAAAGCTGCACTTCATCAAATATAATGACTGATTCTCTTTCTTGTAAATCCACTTTAAATTGTAACTGTAACTGCAAAAATAGAAAATTCAAATCTGAAACATCTTCAAAAAGTTCTTTGGTTTCTTTTGATGCTCTTGAAAAATCAATCAATATATAGCTGTCATATTCATTTTTGCAAATTCTTCAACGACTGTTGATTTACCGATTCGTCTTGCACCCTCAATTAAAAGGGCCGTCTTTCCATTTGAGTCTTTTTTCCACTCTTGCATTTTACTATATATTTTACGTTTAAACACAGGGCATCTTCCTTTCCACAAATTTTTATTTCTCATTTTGTCACATTTCCGCATTTTTTTATATAGTATTTTGCCTTGTTTCCGCATTTTTTATTTTTAATTACTCTGTCTTGCATATTATCGTTTTACAAAGCATAGAAATTAACAGACTCTATTATTTCATTCTCCAACATCAAATTTATAATTTGCTCTCACCAAAGAATTCCTGAAATACCATGCATTTTCAGCGAAAATATCATTTGTAGCATCGACATATTTTCATCCATTATCTGTCGAAGTTTCATAAATTGAAGTTATCGGCTTGCTTTACAGTTCATGATAATACAGACAGATATTTTGATAGGTTCCATCTTTCATACGAAAACCTTTCGGTACCGTTCCAATCTGCACAAAGCCCAGTCGTTCGTACAGATGACGAGCATGAACATTGTTTTCCACTACAGCATTGAATTGCAAAATTCCAAAGCCATGCCGCTTTGCTTGTACAAGACAATCAGTTACCAATTTTTCACCGATATGCTCGCCGCGGCAATCTGCAGCAACAGCGTAACTCGCATTTGCAATATGCCCACAGCGGCCAGTATTGTTTGGATGCAGAATATAGAGCCCCACGATTTTTCCATTGTTATCTGCAACACCACAATATGTCTGCGCTGCAAAAAAGTCAGCACCCGTTTTATCATTCAAAAAATCTTCTTGTGGAAAAGCCTCACCATCTTCCACAACCTTATTCCAGATATAAACCATTGCAGAAATGTCTTTTTCCATATACTTTCTGATTACCATAATCTTTCCTCCAAATTCCGATTTTTCCTTCCCAAAACCAATTACCAAACTGAAATTCAAGAATTTCTAATTTTATTAACATTTCAATTCATCAAGTTTCTTCCTAAATTTCTGTATAAAAAAGCCTTTAATGCAGACATTTCCTGATGATGTTCCTTTAGCAAATCATCTGGCGAATCATAAACTCCAAAATCCTGATTGATTCCTTCGCTCTGAATATATGTATTATTTCTGTCAAAATCAATAACCGGATTTTTAAGGTCTTTCACTGCCACACCATAGCCACAAAACGCACCCGTGCAATCACTATTTTTTCTTTGCAATTTTCTCAAATATTGTATATCAATAATAAATCCCTCTAACTCGTACCATGTATCTTCAAAATACACTTCAACCCAACTATGCAGCACATTTCGAGGTGCATTCTTATACACAATTCCTGTCATTGCTCCCTTTTGTAGTTCCTTATCAATGGTAAATCCATGCACCCTGCAAGGAATATCACAAACTCTTAATAGTGCCATGAACAATGTTCCCTTTGTATTGCATTGCCCATAACCATCTGTTAAAACCTTTGATGCACAAACAGTATCATCAATATTATATCCGAACAAAATCTCATCTCTTACAAACGTGTAAATTGATTTTAATCGTTCAAATTCTTCTATATCATTCCAGTTTCTTTTCCGTATTAATTGCTGTATGTTTTCACTTGAATAATCCAGCATTTTTGTTTCTCTTAAATATTTTTCCATGCTATTTCTCCAAAATATTTTGAGTTGCAGATTTATATTCTCCTATCTGATCAACTGTACGGTCAGCCAGAAATTTAAGAAATCTTATACATATCATTCTTGTAGAACATTATTAAATCGCTTTTTTCAGAATTTCTTAGAACGACAAGAACATTAAACACATCTGGGAATGGCGAAACCATCCCCATACATGCCATGCCAAAATTTAATCCATTAAATACTCTAAATTCAGCAGGACTAATTACAAATAATATAAATGGAACTAATCCAAGAACAAATGGCAACAGGCACATCAATATAAACCGATTTCGCTTCAATGGATATGATGCTAATGCGACAAATGTTGTCTTTCCATTCATTCTTCCTATTGTCACATCTGCTTCCTTAGGATAAACAATTCCATGTAACCACTCATGAATTATTAACAGTAAAAAACCGAAAGTAAATCCAACCATAATAAATATTGGTGAGATTACAACTGTCTTGCATATTATCGTTTTACAAAGCATAGCAATAAAAAGGAAAACACATAGAATTGCAGCAATTGGCACTGCTTTTTTCATCAGTTCATCAACACTCTGCGGTGTTTCTATCTTTACTGCGTCATCTGGCAAGCTTCCTGTTTGATATTTATTTATATCATTTATTGACCACACAATTTTTATCATATTAAATCCCTTTGTACATTACCTCCATAAATCCCGGTTTGTTCAATTTCCCAAAACGGAATCCTCTCTATAATTACATCCTAAACCCATAAGATTGTCTCGTCCATATAACTTTGACATTTCATCCCAGAACAATCCAATCGTCTGATATTGCTGTTCATTTTTAGTAGAAAATACTCTTCTAATTCCTATAAATTTCATAAAAGCTCCTTTATCCATTTTCACAAACTGAAAGCTATCTGATACTATCATAAAATCTCTGCAACACGTTCGCTAACTCTTCCGGGGCTTCTATGTTTGCTTCATGACCTGTTTTCATAAGCTCATGGAAGTAGGAATTGTTCAGATAATGGCAAAGTTCTTTTGAAGTTTTTTTGTTTGCATTGTCCCTTTCTCCACAAACGATTAATACCGGA
>HF987836.1:7818-10336 GCA_000431135.1 Clostridium sp. CAG:590 | reverse complement strand
TGATAGAAAAGTATTTAGCTATGAAAAGGCTGTAATGTAGCATATAAAGCCAGATATTAATAATAGAAACTAAATGTAAGGGGGTTTTTACATATGATAGAATGTCCAGGATGTGGCAACAATCTAATCTATGACATTGCCAGACAGAAGATGTACTGCAATGCATGTGGCTCGGTATATGTGCCGGAAAATGTGGATAAGCAAAAAGATGGAACCGATGGATCGGAGATGGAGATCAACCAGTTTATCTGTCCGCAGTGTGCAGGAGAGATCTATAGCACAGATGATGCTGCGACAGCATTTTGCAGTTATTGTGGAGCATCGACAATGTTGTCGAGCCGGTTGCGGAGTGAGAGAAGACCGGATTATATTATTCCATTTAAGGTGACAAAGGAACGCTGCAAGGAAGCGTATATTGAAATGATGAAAAAAGCGATCTATGCACCAGGTCATTTGCGGAATAAGAAGAATATTCAGGAGTTCCGGGGGATTTATATCCCATATTGGTTATATGATGTGGAGCAAAAGGGACCGGTCCGGTTTACGGCAATGGAGAATTATGTACAGGCGAATTATGATATTACGGATATGTATGAGGTACGGACTTCAATAGACAATCAATATGAGAATATCGCAATGGATGCATCGTCCTTGTTTCCGGATGATATCAATAATAAAATTGCACCATTTGATGCAGTCGGTTTAAAGCCGTTTTCCACCGGTTATCTGAGTGGATTTTATGCGGATCTGCCGGATGTGGATTATCAGATCTACGAAGATCAGATATATGATGTTTCGGGCGTGCAGACATATGAGGAAATGCATGATCAGATGGCGGTCGGAAGAAAGAATTTCAAGATCAAAGAGCCTGACGTATCATTTGAGACATTATTTCATTCCAATATTACAGGGGTGAAGACGGGTCTGTTTCCGGTATGGTTTATGTCTTATAAGAATGGAAAGCGTATTGCGTATGCGACGGTAAATGGACAAACCGGGAAAGTGGTAGCGGACATACCGATGGATAGCGGAAAGTTTTTAATCGGTTGTCTGCTTGGAATTGTACCGTTATATTTTCTGTTCGATCTTTTTGTAACGATTCGTCCGTCCGTATTGCTGGCATTTGTTGCTTTGATTGGAGCGCTTGTAGTAATGTTACATACACATGAAATGAAGAAACTGGCAGGCATTGATTCGCATGAAGGGGATCATGGATTATCTGCCAGACATTCTCTGAATGTGCGATTAGATAAGGAGAAAAAGCAGAGGGAATGGGAGGAGACAAACAAAGATATATACGGTGAGAAAGCAAAGGATTTGGTAGAGGATGAGCCGGTTATCATAACGGAGGTAAATGCAAAAAAGAAAAAGTTCCGTTCACGCAAGAACAGACTTACGTGGAAAGAAGTTCTGAAGAAAATATATATCGTTTTCCCTTGGGTGATTCTTATCATTCTTTCAAAGAATACATTGAAAACAGAGGGCGTGTTGCCGGGAGATTTCTTTGGGGTGATAAGTTATGTGTTGGCACCGGCAGCATTGGTTCTTGCAGGAATCATGTGGGTATGCGGACTTCAGAACAGGGAACGGATCCAGAGCCAAAAAGGAATTGGGGGCTTCTGGACGTTGATTGGAATTACGGCGGCAGCAGTGATCAGTGTGCTGCATCCGGCAGATGACCGGATCTATTATGCAGGAGTTTTGCTGGTGGGAATTACAATGATTATGACATTATTAGATGTTGTATTACGTTATAATCAATTGGCAACCAGACCGCTTCCGCAGTTTGAATATCGGGGAGGTGATGATCGTGCGTAAGGTAAGAAGGATTATAACAGTTGTAGTATTTGTCCTAATGTTCATATATGGAAGCCTTGGCAGCAATCCCTTGTTTAACATAATGCAGAATGGAGCAACGGTATACGCACAAAATGCTGCCACCTATTCTGCAAAGGTGTTGGATGAGGCAGATCTGTTAACGGCAGATCAGGAGAACCTGCTTTTAGATGAGATGCAGGCAATCACTCCTTATGGCAATGCCCTTTTTGTATCCTCGGATCAGGTAAATGGGCCAACAGGGGAGTATGCGCAAAGCCGTTATCTGAGTACATTTGGCGAGCAGAGCGGAATCATTTTCCTGATTGATATGACGAACCGGGAACTCTATATATACTCACATAATGAGATGTTCCGTATTATTACCAGAACGAATGCCTATACGATTACGGATAATGTATATACTTATGCGACGGATGGAGATTATTATACCTGTGCCAGTATGGTATATTCGCAGGTGGAAACATTGCTGAAGGGGGAGGAGATTAGTCGTCCGATGAAGCATGCCGGCAATTTGATGTTGGCAGTCATTTTTTCCATCCTGCTCAATTATTGGCTGTTGCGTAAGACATCTAAGGTGAAGGAACTGGATATGGAGAATCTGTTGAGAGGAAGTAAAAGCAACTTTCATATGGAAGAACCGAAGTTTCTTTTTGTAACCCAGAAGCGCGTCCGGATGTCT
>HF987836.1:2251-7730 GCA_000431135.1 Clostridium sp. CAG:590 | reverse complement strand
CATAGCTTCTAAAGGAAAGGGTGAATGGAGAGTGTATGCAGAGGCATAAGATGCAATAGAGATAAGATAGAGTGGGGTAATACATGTTAGAAATCTATATGAATGTCAAATCCATTGGAACAAGAAAAAATGTGATAGATAAGATTCCATTTCATTATGACAAACAACCGCAGACATTAAGAGAATTCTTAAGTGTAACCGTCACAATCTGTGTGAACGATTATATAGAGCGGAGCAGACAAGGAGCATGTGTTCTTACAGAGGAGAACATACATGACATGGCAGATGTTGGAAAGATCGCATTTGGTATCATTTATGGGAATAAGGAACCGGATGTGGAGGAGGCGGTTGCAGTTGCAGTACAGGCATTTGAGGATGGTCTTTACCGTGTGTTTGTGAATGGAGAAGAAGCAGAGCAGTTAGACGAGAGACTAGCCTTACAGGATGGGGATGAGGTGAGTCTGATTCGGCTGACCATGTTAGCGGGGCGAATCTGGTAGCAATGTGTTGACGGAGGCATTGATAGACAGAATTGGGGAATGTCCGATGAGGCAGGAGGTCTATATAACAGACTAGAAGAAAGGGGTTACATATGAAAATGACGGGTGCGGAGAAGGAACAAGGAAGAAGAGTGGCACGTAAGGTGGAGGAGGCATATCAGAAACGGTCGGATGAGCGGTTGCAGTCCTATTCGGATGAGGTTCGAAAGGCTTTGGAAATGGCAGGCCGTTATGAGACGAATGCTATGTCACATACCGCTTTAGGAGAACGTGTGACGGCATATCTGCAAGAACCGGGTACAAAGCCATCCGATTTTTTTAGACAGGAAATGCAGCATATGAAGGGATGGATTCCAGATCATTTGCTGGAGGATTTTTATTGTAGTGTAGATGCGGTGAATAAATGGCAGCGGGATGAATCCTGTTTCCGGCGTTCGTTGAGAACTAAGCGGTACACGGTATATGTACCTCGGATGTTTACAATATTGAATCGTTATCACAAGGCGGGTATCTTTGGAACAGATCTTGTTTCCCTGCTGCAGGGAAAAGCGGCACCGGACATTCAGGTGGTGTATCGATATTATCAGTCCTGCTCTTATCGGAATGATATACCTGCTGTGTGGATTCAGGCTGAATTGGATCGTGGCAATACAGAATTGATTGCTATACTCAAGGACATTTTATTAGGGGAAAATGCAGTCAATCTTGTAAGCTATGAACTGATACGCGGAATTGTACAGAGTGAATGTCAGGAGTTATATGAGGCGGTAGGACAATTACTATTAGCGGCAAGACTGCAGGAAGGACTGCGACAGGCAATCTGCGATAACATGGATGCCGGAACCCTTTCTGCCTTCCGGTATTTGTTTAATATTGTTGTGAAACAGGATCTGCTGCGGTATTCGTCTGTGCTTCGTTCTGTTGGAACATGGACGGGATTGTTGGGAGAAGAAGAGGGAAAGTTAGATCGTATCAACAAGAAACAGATTGCCTTGATCGCAGCTTATTTAGAGGATAAAAAGGCAAGAGAAGCAGCTTTGCAAAGTGAAGATTCAATGCAGATTTATCTGGCGCTTTGGAGCTATGGAGTACAGGAGATTGAGGATGCCTGTGCGGTGATAGAGAAACTGACATTAGAGGGAAGTAAGCACCAGAGAATGGTGTGCTGTTATTATCTACAGGAAATGCACCTGAATGGTGTGTATGTACATCAGGTTGCAAAGGCAATTGTGCGTAGATTCTATCAGGAGCAGGACACAATGGCGGCGATAATGCGAAGCTTTATGCCGAAATGTACCGATTATATGGATGAGGTCACAGATCGCAGGAGGCGGCATAAGGACGGCTATCCGTTGAAAGGTTTGACCAGACAGTATGCGGATGTAGAGCAATATTTTAAGGATCGGACAGAGTGTGAGGAATTCTATGGCATTTTACAAGAGATGTTACAGGCAATCTCAAAGAAACAGATTGACTTTCAACCGTGTATTTTTCCATGGAATAAAGAGGCATTACGGCGCTCTGATGTGATCTGCCGATTAGCAGTCTGTGCGAGTGCTTTGCAGGAGGAAGACAAGATTACAGCAATCGCAGAGCTGCTTCCGCAAATATCTACCGATTATTTTGAACGTGCTTCGGTTATGCTGCTGACACTGGTTCCACCGTATAATGAGGAGCAGCGGGAAATACTGATCGGATGTATGGCAGATCGGACGTATGTGGGCACGGTCGCATGCAAGCTTGTGCCGCAGATGGAGTTATCCGGGAAAGAATATCTGCAATTAGAAGCAATGCTCAAATATAAGACGGCAGAGATTCGCAAGAATGTATTATCCATACTGTATACCATGGGGGAGGATGGCCTGGAATCGTGTATTGCACGATTGCTGGCTGATCGGAAGGAAGAGAAACGAACAGCGGGATTAGATCTGTTATTGCAACTGCAAAAGGACCCGGAAAGAAAGGTATTGTACATGCAGTGTCTGCCGCTGTTAGATCAGATAACAAAACCATCCACAAAGGAACGTATTCTGATTCAGGAATTGCAAAATGATACAGAGACAGAATGTACGAAGGAGAATGGGTATGGGTTATATGACGTTCGTGCGGAGTATGATCCGGAGTTTGATGAAGATTTTCTGAGGGAGTGCAAGAAGGCATATAAGGATGTATTTGGAGATAAGAAGCGCATTAGACAATTGCCGGAGATTCTTGCTAAGTTAGATGCTTTGATAGAGGAGCATAAATATGATGAGTTTGAGGAGTATGAGGGAAGCGTCCATTTGCTGACAGATTCATTCTGGGGACTGGGGGCCAGATTCCGTCATAATCTGCCACTGAAAGAGTTGTGGGACGATTTCTATGAGAAGGAGATTAAGAATTACACAACCTGTTTGTTATTGTCGTTATATCTGTTGGTCTTAAAAGGGGATGAGCCACATATGGAGGCTCAGTGCAGACCGTTAGTGGAACAATTATACGGAAGGGAGTTCTTGCAGCCTGTTACATTGACCTGGTTCGGGGAAGTGATTGGTGTCATCAATGGTTTGTTGGAAGAACACCGGGATGCCCTATTATTGCAAAAATGTTCGGCGGCTGTGACAAATGAATTGTTAAAATCTGCAAATCCGATGATCTGTGGCTGGGAAAGCACAACGGATAAGGACGAGAGTGGAAAACCAAAGTGGCGGGAGAGAACGATACTGACATATGCTCCGATACGGCTGTTTACGGAAGCATTAGATATGCATGACGGACAGGAACTGTTTGCGGAATTGTTTCCGTATCAATACGAATTGGCAGATTGTCATTCTTTTCACAAGCCACTTGATCTGGAAAATAACCGCTACTTTTCTTATATTGGCCATAGTATGCAGTTTCCGTGTGTACAATATTATATTACGGCATGTACAAAGGGAATCATTACAAAGGATTATCTATACAAGATGATATTCCGGGAAGAAGAGCGGAATGAGACGATGCATCGTTTATCTTATATTGTTCAGTTCTATCAGGATCGCAATCGCAGTCTTGAGAATCGTAGGAAAGAAGGTTCCTGGGTGGATACGAATAGAAGATATGCAGTGCAGGTATTGTTGGGGCATCCATTACCGGAGGAGTTTTCCGAAGAGGATGAGAAACGTCTGCAGCTTGCACTAGAAGTATATCAAAAGCTCTCTGGTCTGATGATGGAAGCGGAATTGAAGAGGGGAGACAGTGAGACAGAGTTTTCCCGTAACATATATGCAGTTCAAAGAATCTCCGGACTATCGACTTTTGTACGAATTCTCAGTGCATTAGGAAAAGAGACGTTGGAACGCAACAGTTGGTTTAATAGTACATGGAACCGGAAGGAGACGGTTACAAAACGACAGAGCTTAAGCCATATGTTACAGGTCTGTATTCCGGATATAGAAGATGATGCGGAACGTCTGCGTTCTCTGGTAAAGGATACCGATATCAAAGAGAGCCGTCTGATCGAGGCAGCATTTTACGCACCGGAATGGATTCCGCTTGTAGGAGATTATCTTGGCTGGGCTGGTTTTGTGTCCGGGTGCTATTATTTTATGGCACATATGAAGGAGAAATTTGAAGATAAACGTAAGGCAATGATTGCCCGCTATACGCCGATTGCGATCAGTGATCTGAATGATGGAGCATTTGATGTGGACTGGTTTATGGAAGTGTACCAGCAATTGGGAGAGGAACATTTTCACATGCTTTATGAAGCGGCCAAGTATATATCAGATGGAGCGAAGCATACACGGGCAAGAAAATATGCAGATGCAGCTCTCGGAATCTATAAGACGAGTGAATTGGAAAATGAGATTGTGGCGAAGCGGAACAAAGATCTGGTCATGGCATATGGCTTGATTCCGATTCAGAATGAGAAAGATATCCGTAACCGTTATCTGTTCCTGCAGAGGTTTAAGAAGGAAGGCAGACAATATGGAGCACAGCGCAGAGCCAGTGAAAATCGTGCTGTAGAGCTTGCATTACAGAATCTGTCAATCAATGCGGGATATCAGGATGTGACAAGATTGATCCTGCAGATGGAAAGCTTAGAATATGAAGAACGCAAGACCTGTTTTGAGCCGTATAACATAGAGGACATTACCGTGTGGTTAGAAGCATGCGAGGATGGAAAATGCGAGCTGGTTTGTGAAAAGGCGGGTAAGCGGTTAAAGACGGTTCCAGCAAAGTATAAGAAGAATACATATATCGTCTCGTTAAATGATGATCGAAAGCAATTTACAGAGCAGTATCGTCGCACCAGGGCAATGTTTGAAGATTCGATGGAGAAGGGAACAGAATTTACTTTTGCGGAATTGAAGAACCTGCTGCATAATCCGGTAACAGAACGGATTGTTGCGAATCTGGTAGGTAAGACGAGTGAACGGATGGGATTCATCCGGATGGAGGGGTTACTTTGTGTAGAGGAAGACCGAACCATAGAATTGGCAGAGGATACTCTGGTAAGTATTGCACATCCGTATCATTTATATCAGGCGGGACATTGGCATGCGTATCAGCAATATGTATTTGACCAGCAGATCCGGCAGCCATTTAAGCAGGTGTTCCGGGAATTATATGTGAAGACAGAGGAAGAACAGAATATGTTCCATTCTTTGCGCTATGCAGGAAACCAGATTCAGCCGGCCAGAACCGTGGGCTGTCTGAAGACACGGCATTGGGTTGCGGATGTAGAGAGTGGATTGCAGAAAGTATATTATCAGGAAAATATTGTGGCACAGATCTATGCATTAGCAGACTGGTTCTCGCCTGCGGATATAGAATCGCCTACGTTGGAGTGGGTGGTGTTTATTGATCGGAAGACGGGGGAAGAAATACGGATTGCAGATATTCCGGATGTCATCTTTTCGGAGGTCATGCGGGATGTGGATATGGCAGTCAGTGTTGCACATGCCGGAGGGGTTGATCCGGAAAGCTCACATTCTACGATTGAGATGCGGAAAGCA
>HF987836.1:0-2206 GCA_000431135.1 Clostridium sp. CAG:590 | reverse complement strand
CTTCCGATTACAGAATGTACGGTTTACGGATCATCATGCTATTATTGAGGGAAAGCTTGCGAATTACCGGATTCATCTTGGAAGTGGCGTGATCCATCAGGAAGGTGGACCGATGATTCAGGTGCTTCCGGTACATTCACAACGGCGGGGACGTATTTTCCTTCCATTTGTAGATGAGGATCCGAAGACGGCAGAGATTCTGACCAAGATTCTGTTCTTTGCGGAGGACGCGAAGATTAAAGATCCATTTATCTTAGAACAGATTGGGTAGCTGAATTATGGTAAGAGATAAGAAGGATAAGAAGAAAATTATAGAGATTATAATATACTATGATGAAAAATAATAATTGACACCATATACGACACCACATATAATAGGAAGAGTGATCGTGGAAAGTGAGGCGAATAGTCATGAAAACGCTGAATGATTATATGGCGATGAATTATCGTATGGAGATTGTAGAAGACAAGGAAGAAGGGGGATATGTGGTTTCCTTTCCAGAGCTTCCGGGATGTATTACTTGTGGAGAGACGATAGAAGCAGCGGTGGCAAACGCCAAGGACGCCAAGAAAGAGTGGTTAGCGGCAGCTATCGAAGATGGAATAGAGATACACGATCCGGAGGACTTAGAAGAATATTCCGGACAGTTTAAGATTAGGATGCCGCGTAGTCTGCATCGGATGCTTGCCGAACAATCAAAGAGAGAGGGAATCAGTATGAATCAATATTGTGTGTACCTTCTTTCAAGAAATGACGCAATAGCAAGACGTAGGCGTGCTTAGAGAACCAATAATATAATTTAGGAGGAACATTGAATGCCATTTATTAATTCAAAGATTAGTGTAACCATTACCAATGAACAGGAGCAGGAGATAAAGACAAGATTAGGACAGGCCATTCAGACAATTCCGGGCAAGTCAGAAAGCTGGCTCATGGTTGGATTTGAACCGGAATACAGATTGTATTTCCGGGGAGAGAATACCCAGCCGATGGCGATGGTGGAAGTGAGTGTATATGGAAGTGAGAATCCATCTGCATTTTCCAAGCTGACGGGAGAGATCTGCAAGATCTTTGAAGAGGTGTTGGGAATTGCACCGGATCATATATATGTGAAGTATCAGGCAGTTGCGAACTGGGGCTGGAACGGAGACAACTTTTAGATCTTTCGTGGCAATGAATAGAGAGGATTAACAGGAGGACAGAATAATGAGTGATACAATGCCGATCATTACGATCAGTCGTGAATTCGGTGCCGGTGGAAGGACGGTAGCGAAGGGATTATCCAAGGAATTAGGCATTCCCTGGTATGACCGGGATTTTGTTAGATTGACAGCAAAAATGAGTGGATATTCGGAAGAAGAGATAGAAGATGAGGGAGAAACTATTAGTGATTCTGCCAGATTTTTGGACAGCATTTTGAATAATATGGCCGCTTATACAAGTTCGCATGATGCTATCTATCAGGCGCAGAAAGATGCGATGGCAGAGCTTGCGAAGAATCCTTGTATTATTGTTGGACGTTGTTCAAATGTGATCTTACGTGAGGCAGGTATCCCGTCCTTTGACATTTTCCTGCATGCGGATTACGCAATCCGGGTAGAACGTGCCAAAGCACTGGTATCCGATAAGGTAACCAATGTTGAGAAGTATGTAGAAAAGATCGACGAGCAGAGAGAGAAGCATTACAAAGTATATACGGGTGGTCGTTTGAACAAAGCACAGGATTATACGATCTGTTTAGACACAGGTGTGATTGATTATGAGACTTGTATTAATGTATTAACCCGTTTGATCAGAGGATAGGGAGGTTTGCTTTGAATAAGAATAAGAAGCTAGTTGCAGCGTTGCTGATATGTGTTTTTATGGTGACGGCATTAACCGGCTGTGGCAAAGAGAGAATGATGTTTGGTACCGGTGGTACGGCCGGCACTTATTACGCATATGGTGGAATTATCGCCCAGTATATAACAAATTATGCAGGGGTCAAGGTGACGGCAGTATCGACAGGAGGATCAACCGTGAATATTCAGTCGATGCAGGACGGAGATTATCAGATGGGATTTGCCCAGACGGATGTTATGACTTATGCATGGGATGGCACGAAGTCATTTGAGAGCTATGGCGAGAATCATGATTTTCGTGTGCTTGGTGGTTTGTATGCAGAGACGGTGCAGTTGATCACAATGGATGAAGAGATCAAGTCTG
>HF987835.1 GCA_000431135.1 Clostridium sp. CAG:590 | reverse complement strand
GTAAAGCAGAAGAGGAAGCAAGACGGAAAGCTGAGGAAGAGGCAAGACGGAAAGCGGAAGAGGCTAGAAGAGAAGCGGAAGAAGCGATGCGACGGGTAGATGAAGAACAACGTCGTATTCGTGAAGCTGAGATAAAAGTCAAAGAACTTGAAGAGGCAAGAAAACGTGCAGAGGAAGAAGCCCTTAAGAAGGAAGAAGAAGCAAAACGGGCTGAACAGGCGCAAAGCACTGCTTCAAGCAGTGGATATATGCTTCCGGTAGGCGCGGAACAGTTCCTTGGCAAGTATTTATCTGTCAATGCAATCAATGACCAGATTGTAAATACAATTCAATATATCGGTGCACATCCGGAGGAGCCACGGAACATTGTGATTCTTGGACAGTATGGATTTGGAACAACAACAATTGCAGAGGATTTTGCAAGAAGTTTCTATGCAATGGGAATCTGCAAGACGAAAACGATTGCTAAGATCAAAGGTGGCGCATTGAATCGTGCAAACATCGGAGATGCAATTAATAAATTGCAGGGTGGATGTTTAGTAATTGAAAATGCAGGAATTATTTCAAATGAAAAATTAGAAGAGATTTATCAGATTGTAAGTAATCCAAACAATGATGTGATCATTATTATGACAGGCCAGATTGAGACATTATCTAGAATTTTCAAAGAAAATGTATCAATATCAAATCAGTTTAAGCATTTGGTACAGGTTCATAGAATTACAGATATGGATGTATTCGAGATTGCTAAGAATCATGCAACACAATTAGGCTATCCATGCGAACCGAGTGCTGAGAATCATCTCCGTAGAAGAATGCAGGAAGTTGAAAGCGGCAACTTAGATCGTGTGTTAAAGATTGTTGACAATGCAGTTTCAAAAGCACATAACCGTGAGATGACATCAGGAGATCAGGATCATCGTTTGGTATCTGCTGACTTTGAATAAACATCATGTAAATATGCAACGAAAAATACAGAAAAAGCAAAAAACTATTTGTTTTTTCTGTATTTTTTGATATTATGTATGTGGATTTGATGAAATAACGTATTTGATATAGATAAACGGAGGACAAAATAATATGTTTGATATGGATATCGGAATTGATTTGGGAACAGCCAATGTTCTTGTGTATGTGAAGGGAAAGGGCATTGTGATCAATCAGCCATCCGTTGTAGCATTTGAAAAACGAACAAAACGCTTAATTGCCATCGGACAAAAAGCAAAATTAATGATGGGGAAAGCTCCTGACAATATAGAGGTAATTCGTCCTTTGAAACAGGGCGTGATTTCTGATTTTACGGTAACTGAGCGTATGTTGAAGGCATTTATTGAGACTGCAATGCAGAAAAAGAGAATGTTGAGCAGACCAAGAATTTGTGTGTGTGTACCAAGTGGAGTAACCGAAGTGGAAAAACGTGCGGTGGAAGACGCGGTATATCATACAGGTGCAAAGCATGTTGATATCATGGAAGAACCGATTGCGGCAGCAATTGGAGCGGATATAGATATTTCGTTACCAAGAGGCAATATGATTGTTGATATCGGCGGCGGTACAAGTGATGTTGCGGTCATTTCGCTTGGAGGAATTGTAGAGAGTAACTCTTTGAAATTAGCAGGTGATGATTATAACGAAGCGATGATCAAGTATATCCGTCGTGCTTATAATCTTCTGATCGGTGAGCCGACTGCTGAACGGATCAAGATGACCATTGGTTCGGTATATCCGAGAGAAGAGCCGGTAACGATGGAAGTGAAAGGAAGAGATCTGGTAACAGGATTTCCTGCAAGAATCATCGTATCTTCCGAAGAGACGATTGAAGCATTTGCTGAAGTGACGGCACAGATTCTGGATACCATTCATAATGTATTGGAGATATCACCTCCTGAGTTGATCGCAGACATTGCGGAACATGGTATTGTGTTAAGTGGAGGCGGAAGTCTTATTTACGGTATGGATCGGTTAGTAGAAGAAAGTACCGGAATTCATGCGTATGTTGCACCGACTGCGTTGGAGGCAGTTGTTGTGGGGGCAGGTAAGTCGGTTGATTTTCTGAATAAAAAATAAACACAGGGGCGCTGGCAACAATAGTGGGTTGTTGGCGCTTTTTTTATGGAAAGCAGAGGAATAAATGGGATATTTACCGATAACAAAACAGGAAATGGAGAAATATGGATGGGAACAGCCGGATTTTGTATGCGTTTCCGGCGATGCATATGTGGATCATCCATCCTTTGGCACGGCGATTATATGCAGGATATTGGAGTCGAGAGGATATAAGGTTGCAATCCTGCCACAGCCGGACTGGAAAAATGCGGAGAGTATTACTGAATTTGGATGTCCAAGATTAGGATTTCTGGTAAATGCAGGTAATATGGATTCCATGGTCAATCATTATTCTGTCTCGAAGAAGAGAAGAAGAATGGATGCCTATACACCGGGAGGTGTAGCAGGAAAACGGCCGGATTATGCAACGATTGTGTATTGTAATCTGATAAAGCGGACTTACAAGAATACACCGATCATCATTGGTGGGATTGAGGCGAGTCTTCGCCGTATGGCACATTATGATTATTGGTCGGATAAATTAAAACGATCCATTCTGATGGATTCCGGTGCAGATCTACTGATCTATGGTATGGGAGAACATGCAATTGTAGAGGTTGCAGATGCATTAGACAGCGGATTGGATATTTCGGATGTTACATTTATTAATGGTACGGTTTATAAAACCCGGGAGATTGATAATGTATATGAAGGGATCGAGTTGCCGGATTATGAAGAAATGATACAGAACAAGATTGCATATGCAAAGAGTTTTGGAATTCAGTACCGGAATACGGATCCGTTTTCTGCAAAGCCACTCATTGAAAAATATGGAGAAAAACGATATATTGTACAGAATCCGCCGTCAAAGCCTTTAACAATGCAGGAAATGGATGATGTCTATGAACTGCCGTATATGAGAAATTACCATCCTTCGTATGAGGCGGCAGGTGGAGTGCCTGCTATTTCAGAGATAAAGTTTTCACTGACGAGTAATAGAGGGTGTTTTGGCGGGTGCAGTTTTTGTGCTTTGACGTTTCATCAGGGGCGAATCGTGCAGTGCAGAAGTCATGAATCATTGATAAAAGAAGCAGAACTTATGACAAAGGATCCGGATTTCAAAGGGTATATTCATGATGTTGGCGGTCCGACGGCGAATTTCAGGGCACCATCCTGTGAAAAGCAGAGTAAGTATGGAGTGTGTACAAATAAACAGTGCCTGTTTCCAAAACCGTGTAAGAATCTTCGGGCAGATCATTCGGATTATGTGGAACTGCTTCGAAAACTGCGTAAGATAGATGGTGTTAAGAAAGTGTTTATTCGTTCCGGAATTCGTTTTGATTATGTGTTGGCGGACAAAAATGATACATTTTTAGATGAACTTTGCAGATATCATATCAGCGGACAGTTGAGGGTAGCGCCGGAACATGTGGCAGACCCGGTTTTAAAGATGATGGGAAAACCGGAAAATACGGTGTATAAACAGTTTGTTGATAAATTCTATCAGGTTAATAAACGGATTAGAAAAGAACAATATCTTGTGCCGTATCTGATGTCGTCGCATCCGGGATCCGGATTGAAGGAGGCGGTAACGCTTGCGGAACATATCCGGGATCTGGGATATATGCCGGAACAGGTTCAGGATTTTTATCCGACTCCGTCCACCATTTCAACCTGTATGTATTACACGGGGGTAGATCCCAGGACGATGGAACCGGTATATGTACCTAAAAATCCACACGAAAAGGCGATGCAACGGGCATTGATCCAGTATCGGTTACCGGAAAACTATGATCTGGTTAAGGAAGCTTTGCTAAAAGCCGGACGAAAGGACTTGATCGGCTTTGACGAAAAATGTCTGATTCCTCCAAGAAAAATGAGGTATGAAGATAGAAAAAATGAGAGAAAGAATGCAGGAAGAAAAACGGATATGGGCTATGCAAAGAGGAAGAGAAAACACAGACCGGAAAACCGAAAAAAGGGTTAATGTCGAAAGTTGTTCTAAAAAAAGAACAAAAAGTGCCGCTTTTTTCAATCTGGGCGTGGGGATATTTGGTTGCAACTTAAAATAATTTATGTTATCATGGATACAGCTTGTGTGATGATTTCTTTTCATCAGCAAAATTTTAAACGGAGGATATTTCATTATGTCAAAAAAAGTTGTTTTAGCTGGCGCTTGTCGTACAGCAATCGGAACTATGGGTGGTGGATTAAGCACAACTCCGGCACCAGTTTTGGGATCTATCGTTATTAAAGAAGCAATTAAGAGAGCAGGTGTTCCTGCTGA
>HF987834.1:979-2246 GCA_000431135.1 Clostridium sp. CAG:590 | reverse complement strand
CGTGCCTGCGTACCATAAAGGCACAACATATATGGCTTTCTCTATATTTCTCGCATGTGCCCCCACACGTCCGTCTCTCTTACGCTATGCAAGGGTGACTCTGTTTGCTTCCGTGATGTGTCCGTCTTCGAAATCCTGTGCATTTTGAAGCGTTGTCCGGCTAATTGCTGCCAGTGCTTCATGTGTTAAGAATCCCTGATGCGAGGTTACAATTACATTCGGGAAGGACAGCAACCGTGCTGTAATAGAGGATTCCAGCAATTCATCTTCCCGGTTCTCGAATACGTTACGTCCCTCTTCCTCATACACATCCAGACCAACTCCAAAGAATTTCTTGTTTCGGATTCCATGTATCAGATCTTCTGTCTTCACCAATGCACCTCGCGATGTGTTGACCAGAATAACATTATCTTTCATCATGGCGATCGTTTCTTTATTGATCATGTGATGATTTTCTTCTGTTAACGGACAGTGCAAAGAGATCAGATCGCTTTGTTTTATTACATCCTCTAATGGCATGTATTCTACAAAATCCAGATCCTTATTCGGATACATATCATAGGCGATCACCTTCATACCAAATCCATGACAGATTCTGCACATGGCTGCCCCGATCTTTCCTGTTCCGATAATTCCGGCGATCTTACCATGAAAATTAAGTCCCGTCAAACCGACCAGACTAAAATTGTTCTCTCTTACACGGATATAACTCTTGTGAATATGACGATTTACGGAAAGCGCCAATGCCATGGCATGTTCTGCAACTGCTTCCGGAGAATATCCCGGCACACGTAGTACGGTCATTCCATATTCATCCGCCTTTTCCAGATCAATATTGTTAAATCCTGCACACCGCAATAAGATTAGTTTGATTCCGATCGCATGCAGTTTGTCCAATACCTCTGCATTCAAATTCGAATTCACAAATCCACAAATGGCATCATATCCTTTTGCCAGGGATACCGTCTTAGGAGATATATCAATCTCCTGATAAGTAATCTCAATTCCCGGATAATTCTCCAGTTCCTTATCAAATGATTCTTTGTCATAACTTGTTGCATCATAAAATAAAATCTTCATAAATACCAGCTTCCTTTCTACACAACAACTCATGTTATCATCTTAACCATTTTCCAAATATATTATACACCCTTTGTAAAGTCCCTTTTTGAGAAAATATATGAATTAATCCTGTGGAAGTAACTGTTCCAACCAGGAAGCGGCAGCCGTCATCCGTTCTGCAAACTGCTCATAAAAATCCCGGTTT
>HF987834.1:0-881 GCA_000431135.1 Clostridium sp. CAG:590 | reverse complement strand
GTTTTACCGTCTCCTCGGTAAGTGCAGGGAAACGTTTACCCAAATCTTTCAAAAAATAATGCCACTCACTGATAAATGCTGCATTTTTCGCGGTATCCGGTGTATCAATCCACTTTTTTACCTTCACTTTCGTACGATTGGAATATGCACATTCATTTACTTGTAAGAAATATCGGAAGCTCCCATCCTCATAGATTCTCCCAAGCGGAAAGATCCGGCAGATTCCCGGGCGTATACCGTGAATACTGCATCTTCCCTCGTCATTTAAAAAGGCACATCTTTCATTCGTCCCTGCCATCTTCAAGTTCGGCAAAATGATTCCCTCTACCACATTCAGATCCAGTTTGTCGATCAACAACTCTTCAAATTTGCAATTCAAACCGGTTGTCAGCCGATAGACATCATACGGATCCAACACAATGGAATTGCCCATTCCCTGACAACATGCGGAGCAACCCTTACAGTCGTTACATCCTGCCTTTACCATGTCATTGATTCCATATAATTTCCCATCTGAGACTTCCGACATATCAATCTCACGTTCCATATTCTTTTCCTCTTTCCAAAATCTTATCATATATTATACATCTAATTATGATACCCTACATACTCTTATCTCGTCAATTGCATATTTACCCCAATAAAACATCTAACAGCATCATAACTACAAACCCACTCATCACACCAAGTGTTGCAAGATATTTGTTATCCGAGAATGCTTCCGGTATTAGTTCCGAGCATACCACATAGATCATTGCACCGGCTGAAAATGACAGGATAAATGGCAAGATCATTTTCACCTGTAATGCAAACAGTACTCCAAGGACACCGGCAATCGGTTCAACAATACCTGAGGACTGCCCTATCAGAAAGCTTTTCAT
>HF987833.1:23990-24568 GCA_000431135.1 Clostridium sp. CAG:590 | reverse complement strand
TCGCACGTCCGTCACTTACGCTGTTCAAGGGTAAAATACTTCCGGTATGTGATGATGAAGAGTACCACCGAAAGTGTTGCAGACAGATAGTCTGTCACCGGCTGTGCCAATGCCACATATCTTGCCGTATGGAACACATGACTGAACACAAACAGGATTGGCATGTAGAGCAGTCCCTGCCGGCTGATAGAAAGAATCAGCGACGGAACCGCTGCTCCGGTTGACTGGATCGCATTGATCATGACGAACAGGATTCCAAGTACCGGACCGGACAGAATATAGATTCTGGAAAACTGCATTCCATAGGTAAATGCATCCGCATTATCTAAGAATGCCGTAACGAGCGGTCCTGCAAAGCCATAGCAGATGATCGTCATCACCACACTTAGTCCAAACGCAAGTGTCAGGGAGAACTTCAATACCGCAAGATACCGTTTCCGGTCTCTTGCTCCAAAGCAGAAACCCAACAATGGCTGAATACCGGTTCCTAGTCCGATCAGCAGCATAACAGCGATCATATTTACTTTCATTGCTACACCAAGTCCCGCAACTGCCATATCTCCATACCCGGCCATTAC
>HF987833.1:0-23960 GCA_000431135.1 Clostridium sp. CAG:590 | reverse complement strand
TCAGAATATTCGATACGCTCATCAATACACTGTTAAGGGATGCCGGGATACCAATTGCCATAACACCTGTTGCAATCCGATCCGTTGCCTGATAATCTCTTATACGGATTGACAACATACTCCGCTTTGATACCAGATGACAGATATAGAATACCGCAGAGAACACATTACCAATAACAGTAGCAACTGCCGCACCCACTACATTCCATCCCAAGCCTAAGATCATGATCGGATCTAATACAATGTTCATCATGTTACCAAGTATCATTCCGCTCATCGCCGTCTTCGCTCTTCCCTCGGAACGAATAATATTACTAAAAGAATTGCTGACGATCAGAAATGGGATTCCCGCTGCCACAATCCTCAAATACTGTGATGTATAAAGCAGCGTATCATCACTGGCGCCCACCATCCGGCAGACCGGCTCCACAAAGATCCAGATCAACACCATGGCAATACATCCGATCGTCAATCCTGTCCAGAAACAAAAGGATGATATCTTCTTTGCCCGATCTTCTCTTCCTTCACCCAGCATTCTGGAGATCAATGAAGTACCTCCAATACCAAACAACATACCAACTGCCATAAAGATTAAAAATACCGGTGTGGCAATGGATACTGCTGCCACCATATATGCATTTTTTGTCTGACCAATAAAAAACGTATCTGCCAGATTGTATAAAAGCACCATTAACATACTAATGATCGATGGTACAACATTACTGATTACTGCTTTCGGAACAGGTGCATTCTGAAATATCTCAATTGTCTTTTCCTGTTTGTTCATTTTTCTTTCCCTCTTCTCATTTTGTCTATTGATAGATAATCTGCTTTCTTCCATGTAAATTCTTTCATACGAAAGCTGGTCCATACGAGACTGGCTGATCGTACATAATTCTTGTCTATGCCGTCTTACCGGTATATAACTGATAATATTTACCTTTCAGTGCAAGCAGCTCCTCATGATTGCCCTTTTCAATGATCCGCCCATGCTCTAATACTACGATACAGTCACTGTTACGGATCGTTGACAGCCTGTGTGCGATCACAAATGTGGTTCTGCCCGCCATTAACTTATCCATACCATCCTGCACCAGACGCTCAGTACGGGTATCAATGGACGAAGTTGCTTCGTCTAAGATCAATGCAGGCGGATTGGCAATCGCCGCTCTTGCAATCGCAAGTAACTGCCGCTGTCCCTGGCTTAAGTTTGCTCCATCCCCGGTCAGTACCGTATCATACCCCTGCGGTAAATGCATAATAAATTTATGCGCATTGGCAAGCTTAGCAGCCGTAATAACCTCCTCGTCCGTTGCTTCTAAGTTACCATACCGGATATTCTCTCTTACTGTATTTGTGAATAAATGTGTATCCTGCAATACAATACCGAGCGAATGTCGAAGATCTGCTTTCTTGATCTTATTGATGTTAATTCCGTCGTACCGTATCTTGCCGTCCTGAATATCATAGAAACGATTGATCAAATTCGTAATGGTCGTCTTACCGGCTCCGGTAGAACCAACGAAGGCGATCTTCTGTCCCGGCTTTGCATATAACTTAATATCATGCAGAACCATCTTACTGTCATCATAGCCAAAATCAACACCATCTAACACCACGCCACCCTGCAATGGTTCATATGTCACGGTACCATCTGCCTGATGCTCATGCTTCCATGCCCATTTTCCGGTATATTTCTGACTGCTTTCCGTCAGTTCTCCGTCTTTCTCCTCTGCTACAACAAGCTTCACATAACCATCATCCACTTCCGGTTTCTCATCCAACAGACGGAACACACGATCCGCGCCGGCAACCGCCATAACAATTGCATTTATCTGCATACTGATCTGATTGATCGGCATGTTAAAGCTCTTATTAAAGCTTAAGAAGCTGGCAAGCGTTCCCAAAGTCAGGCCGCCGATCCCATTCAGTGCCAGCACACCGCCAACGATGGTACACACCACATAGCTCATGTTACCAAGCTGGGCATTAACCGGTCCTAACATATTTGCATATTTATTCGCCTGATATGCACTGTCAAACAACCGGTCATTCAAGGTATTGAATTCTTCCATACTTTTCTCTTCATGACAGAACACCTTGACTACCTTCTGACCGGACATCATTTCTTCAATATAACCATTGACCGTTCCGATATCCTTTTGCTGTTTCATGAAATAACTGCCCGACTTTCCGGCAACCACCTTCGTTACCACTAACATGATCGCTACCATGATCAGGGTAGTAAATGTCAGCGGAATACTCAGACGTATCATACAGATCAATACGGTAATGATCGTGATCGCACTATTTAATAACTGCGGCATACTCTGCGAGATTACCTGACGGAGGGTATCAATATCATTCGTATAGACGGACATGATATCACCATGTGCATGCGTATCAAAATACCTGATCGGCAATCCCTCCATATGGGTAAACAGATCATTCCGAAGATCCCGCAATGTTCCCTGTGTGACATTCACCATCAGCCAGTTATATAACCAGGTGGCAAAGACACCGATCGCATAGAAACCGGCAACTCTTCCGATTGCCCCTGCCAGTCCCGAAAAATCAGGATTGGGTGCTTTTAATAACGGCACAATATAATCATCGATCAATGACTGCATGAACATCGTTCCCTGCGCATTACATACCACACTGGTTAAAATGCTTAATACAACCACAATAACATGAATACGGTAATGCCTCATCACATAATCCATTAAACGTTTCAATACTTTGCCCGGATTCTCAACGGACGGTTTCTGCCCTCCCGGAACACGTCCTTTCATTCCTTTTACAGGTTTTGCATTTCTGTTCTGTTCCATTAGTTTGCACCTCCTGCTTCATCAAAATCTCCGTTACCACTTGTTTGTGATTCATAGATATCGCGATAAATCTCGTTATTTTCTAATAACTGTTCATGTGTACCGAATCCATTTACCTCACCATTTTCCATGACCAGAATGCGATCTGCATTCTCCACACTTGAGATTCTCTGTGCAATAATGATCTTGGTCGTATTCGGAATCTCTTCCCGGAATGCCTTCCGGATTCTTGCATCGGTTGCTGTATCAACTGCACTGGTCGAATCATCCAAGATCAGGATCTTTGGCTTTTTCAGTAATGCTCTGGCAATACAAAGTCTCTGTTTCTGTCCGCCGGATACATTCGAACCACCCTGTTCAATATAAGTATCATAGCCATCCGGAAAGCTTTCAATAAAGTCATCCGCACAGGCAAGCTTACAGGCATGAATACATTCTTCCCTGGTCGCATTCTCGTCGCCCCAGCGGAGATTTTCCAATATCGTACCGGAAAACAGTACATTCTTCTGTAATACAACTGCTACTTCATTACGAAGTGTTTCGAGATCATATTCGCGGACATCTTTGCCTCCAACCTTCACACTTCCTTCTGACACATCATAGATCCGGCTGATCAGATTTACCAAGGATGACTTTGCACTACCGGTTCCACCGATAATTCCAATCGTCTCACCGGAATGAATATCGAGATTGATATCCTGTAATACCCATTCTTTGGCATTTTCCTTATACCGGAAGTTCACATGTTCAAAACGGATGCTTCCATCCGGCACTTCCATATCCGGATTTACCGGGTTCGTCAGACTGCTCTTTTCCTCTAATACCTCTGCAATACGCTTCGCACTCGCTGTACTCATGGAGATCATAACAAATACCATGGATAACATCATAAGACTCATGAGTATATTCATACAATAAGTGAACAGACTCATCAGTTCTCCGGTCGCAAGCGATGACCCTACGACCATCTTTGCGCCCACCCAGGAGATCAGCAGAATACAGGTATATACCGTTGCCATCATTACAGGTGCATTCATAGATACCACACGTTCTGCTTTTACGAACATATTATATAAACTTCCACTTGCTTTTGTAAAACGGGTTCTCTCATAATCCTCTCTTACAAATGCCTTAACCACACGAATGGCAGATACATTCTCCTGCACACTCTCATTTAAGTCATCATACTTTGGAAATACCTGATTAAAATAACGTGTTGCAAAGTAAATGATACAGCCTAATATACTTCCTAATATCAATACCGCACACAGATATATGCTTGCTAAACTCGGACTGATAAAAAACGACATACACATGGCACAGATCAGACTGAATAATGCCCGGATACACATACGAAGCATCATCTGGTATGCATTCTGAATGTTCGTTACATCTGTTGTCATACGGGTTACCAATCCTGCGGTTGAGAACTTATCAATATTTGCAAACGAAAATGTCTGTATATTCTCATACATTCCTTTCCTAAGATTTCTTGCAAATCCGGCTGACGCACGGGCACCATATTTACCGCCCATAATACCTGCCCACAATCCAATTGCAGCAGCTACTACCATATATACGCCCATCTTGTAAATGTGATGAATATCTCCTACATTGACACCTTTATCAATGATCGATGCCATCATTAACGGAATGACCATCTCCATAATGACCTCAATAATCATGAAACATGGAGTCAGAATAGAATCTTTTCGAAATTCTTTTAACTGTTTTCCTAATGTCTTAATCATATACTCACTCCTTTTCTGTCTTCAGTTGTTCTAAATATTCTGCAACATTACCTTGCATCCTTTTCACAACCTTCCGGAATTGTTCAATCTCTTCCTCTGACAATCCCTTTGTCACCTGCTCCTCTAATTCCTGTCTTCTCTGTTCCATGTTGTAGTGATACTCTCTTGCCTTATCTGTCAAGACCACCTGTTTCACTCTCGCATTCCCCGGAACACTTTTCCGCTCAATAAAGCCTTTCTCTTCCATAATCTTGAGCGTACCGGAAAGAGAAGATTTTCCTACCTTGAACTTCTTCTCCAAGTCTTTTTGGCAAATGGTATCCTCCTCATGATGAATCAGATACCCAATGATCCAGCCATTCATCATAGTCATATTATCATATCCATTCTTACGCATTCCGGTTTCCATTGTCTTCTTAAACATCCGGTCTAATACCTTTAACTGATATCCTACCCGATCTACTTCAGCCTCTGGAATGCCGCACAACTTGTCCTGTATACACATACGCATTACTCCTGTCTCATAAGTTTAAGCAAGTGTAATCCTGCTCATTTCTATATTGTTACGGAACGTTTTTGTTTTATAAGACAAACGTTCCTATAAAGCAAAAAGGTTCGTCACCGTATTGTTTGTTTCCAAACAGTTCGGTAGCGAACCTTATTATAGTGTATTCATTTTTAATTTGCAAGAGCAAATTAACAGTTAATATTTAATTCACATTTACTCCAGATTCAAGTGCTTATCAAACAAGCGGTTTGTAACTGCAAAGCATATTGCACCCGCGATCAGGCTCACCACTAATATCGTTCCGAGCACAATGTTAATGATCGCATATGCGCTTGCATTCACAAAAGGATCAAAATTAATATTCGGATCAATGATCACCAATCCCATAACACCTGCGATCAATAACACATACATTGCAATCACAATAATAATGAATGATGCTATGGAAGCAAAAATTCTCCATTTACCAAACAACTGCCCAATTGCCATACACATATATACAATCAGAACCGGAATCACATTCCATACGAATACTAAAAGAACTGCCAGCACGATCGGCACAATATACTTTGCCTCAAAATCCGGCAAATACCCCGACCAGATCTTCATCATATCCTTCACTTCCGTTACTTCCTGTGTCCAGTAATGTCCTGCCCGGAAAAAGATCTGGCAAAGAATGACAAACACGCTTCCGATCAACTGCCAGATCACACCACCAAGCAGCTTTGACCAGATATGGGTAGAAGTCTTCACCGGTAAAGTAAAGGTCAGATATGCCCGGTCACTTAGCATGGTATTATAGAACCTCGTAATCACAAAGATCTGTAACGCAACACCAACTAAAGCGATCAGATATGTATACCCCATATAAGTAAACATCTGCAAGAAGATCTTGCCATCCGGATCCTTCATTGGCAGCATACTGATGACCTTCATAAATACGGTGATAATGGCAGCCACTAAGAAAGTGATTCCCACCTGCAACCGATATGACTTTAATTCACGTTTTAATAACTTTCCTAACATCTGAACACCTCCCGGAATACCTGATCCAATGACTTCTCATAATTCATGCGAATATTGTCTGCGGAATCATAACATACTACATTGCCCTCTTTGATCATAATGACATCATCTAAGATATTCTCAATATCTGAGATCAAATGTGTGGAGATCAGAATACTTCCCTCCTGATTATAGTTCGTAATGATCGTATCCAATATATAATCCCGCGCTGCCGGATCAACACCGCCCATCGGCTCATCTAACAGATACAGATCTGCCTTCCGGCTCATGACCAGGATCAACTGTACCTTCTCTTTGGTTCCTTTGGACATCGTCTTCAACTTATCCTCCGGATTGATATTGAGATCCTGTAACATCTGATATGCCTTGTCCTTCTGGAAATTGTCATACATCTCATCAAAGAAATCAACAATCTCTCTTACTGTCTCCCATTTACTCAAATACGTACGCTCCGGCAGATAGGCAACCATCCCTTTCGTCTCCGGTCCGATTGGCAGACCCAGAATATGAATATCTCCTGCATTCGGTGTCAATAATCCGGCACACAACTTAATAAATGTTGACTTGCCGCTGCCATTGGGTCCAAGCAGACCGATAATTCTTCCCGGCTCTAACTTGAGGTTCACATTGTTCAATGCTTTCTTACCACTATAACACTTTGTAAGCCCATTACATTCTAATAAACTCATCTTCCATCCTCCTCATTATATTCTGTAATCATACGAACCATATCCCGTTTCTCATAACCAAGGGTTGACATCTCCTTGTAATAAGTCTGTACATGTGACCTGGCAAATTCATCCTTTGTCTGCTCAATCAGTTGGATATCCTCCGTAATATATCTTCCGGTTGTACGAACGGCATATACAAGATTCTGCCGCTCTAATTCCGCTAACGCCTTCTGCATGGTATTCGGATTCACTTTTGCTTCCTGTGCTAATTCCCGTACGGGCAGGAGCTTCTCACCCGGTTCATACTGTCCGGATACGATCCGGCGTTTCAATTCCTCTAATAACTGTGTATAGATTGGTAGTCCTGATTTGATCTCCCAACTCATAAGCATCCTCCTTTCTTGTATTATCTAGTTAGTACAATAATACATTGAAACAACTTTGTCAATACTTTTCATGTTATTTTCCCCAAAAAAGAAATTCCTCTTAAACAGATCACAAAATTACCCAATCTGTTTAAAAGGAACTTTTTTCAAAGTCTATATTGGCTTTTTCTATTCTTTCTCATTCACAGTTTCCACTTCCGGCACCTTACGGATCCGTACTTTACTGATCATTCTTCCCTGCCTTGCAATTGCAATAAACACAAAGCCCTGATAAGTAATCTGGATGGATTCTTTGTCCTCCGGCAAATGTCCTAACTCATATAGCATAAATCCATTCACCGTATCAATATCTTCATCCGGAAAGGTAATCCCGAACAGATCTTCCAACTCTTCCAACTCCGTGCTGCCATTTACAATATAACCCTGACCTTCGGCTAATTTGCGTATGTCTGTCTCTTCCTCGTCATGCTCATCTAAGATATCTCCTACGATCACTTCCAAGATATCCTCTAATGCAACAATCCCTTCTGTCTGTCCATATTCATCCACTACAATCGCCATGTGAATCTTATTTGCCTGCATCTCATTAAACAGCTTGCTGATCTTCTGTGTCGGATGAATGTAGAACGGTTCCCCACCTAATTCTCTTACAATCTGATGTGGATCCTGTAAATACGCTGCAACCGCTTCTTTGATATGTAATACTCCGATGATATTATCCATATCTTCTTCATAGATTGGATAACGGGAGTATGAATTCTCAAGCATAATATCTAACGCCTCTGTAATATCCACATCCGATTCAATTCCTACAATCTTCTGTCTTGGTGTCATGACATCCCTTGCTTCCTTGTCACCAAATTCAAACACATTGGATATCATTTCTGCTTCATCTGTCTCAATCGCACCCTGTTCGTGTCCCTCTTCAATAATGGAACGAATCTCTTCTTCTACTGCCTCTGCCTGGTCTTCCCCATTCTTCTTATTAAATAATGCCTTCAGGCTTCCGGGCCCACCAATTGTCATGTGTAACCTTCCTCTCTCAACTACTTATTTGCAATCAGATATGACAGATCAAATACATATCTAATTGCATTTATCGTATCTCAATACTTGCTGCATTTCTATGGAATATATCACGTTTTCATAAAATGGTCAACTCATTTAACCAGATTTTAGCAGTGCATTTTGCTCTATAATGCAAGACTTACCTTCAATGCCCTGTTAACATTACTCATAATCTCATCATCTAAATGACATACCTTTTCGCGAAGCCGCTGCTTATCAATTGTGCGCACCTGTTCTAGTAAAATAACGGAATCCTTTGCAATCTCACACCGGCTTGCTGCCAACTCCACATGTGTCGGAATCTTCGCCTTGTTCTGTCTGCTTGTAATTGCTGCACAGATCACAGTCGAACTATGCCGGTTGCCTGCTTCATTCTGTATGATCAATACCGGTCTGACACCGCCTTGTTCCGAACCAACAACCGGTCGCAGATCTGCGTAATAGATATCCCCTCTTGTCACTAACAATGGTATCACTCTCCAATTATAGATTCCTGATGTCATTTCGTACACGCACTCTATGTATCGTACCCATGTGCGGTTGTTCCTCGCATCAGGTACTCTAAGTATTACCATTGTATTCAAACTCTATTCCATTCGTGACAGATTTCCTCATTCTTCAGGAAACAGATAATTCTTGACTTCTACCACCTTGCCATCTCTATAATAGATTCGTGGCACACGGCGGTTCACATCGCAGACAAACTCATAATTAAAACTGGCTGACATATCCGCTAATTCTTCCACCGATATCCGGTTGTCTCCCTGCTTTCCCGCTAATACAACCTCATCACCTGTCTGAACCTCCGGGATATCTGTAACATCAATCATTGTCTGATCCATACAGACACGACCCACGATCGGTGCATACTGTCCCCGGACTAACATTCTGCCCTGGTTTGATAATGCCCTTGGGTATCCGTCTGCATAACCGACACCAACCGTTGCAATAGTTCGTTCTTCCGGTGTTGTATAGGTTCCGCCATATCCGATCGTCTGACCTGCTGGAACTTTCTTCACATAAGTAACATGGGACTTCAGTTCCATGGCAGGATACAGCACATTCAATTCCGTATCCATCTCGTCTGACGGGTACAGACCATAGGTTGAAATGCCGGAACGCACCATATCATAAGTATCATTTGGCATCTCCATAATGCCTGCACTATTGGAAATATGCCGGATTGCAAAGGTAACACCTGCTTCCTCTAACCATTTCACCATCTGAGTGTACTTCTCTAGCTGTGCATATGCCAAAGACTTATCCTTGGCATCTGCCTTGTAATAATGCGTAAAGATTCCTTCTACATTCAGATTCGGAAGCTTACGGATCGCCACAATCTCAGGTACACTTTCCTTCACGCAGGCAAAACCGATCCGGTTCATTCCGGTATCAATCTTGATATGCAGTTTTCCTTCCTTGCCCTGCCTTCCGGCCTCTTCAGAAAGTGCTTTTGCCTGTTCTAGTGTAAAGATAGTCTGCGTAATATCATACTTGACAATATCCGAAAACAAACTCTCATCCGTCACTCCTAAGATCAGGATCGGTTTGGTGATTCCCGCAAGACGCAATTCTACTGCCTCATCTATACAGGCAACCCCATAATAATCGGCCAGATCATCTAACGCATTGGCTACCTCAATGGATCCATGACCATAAGCATTTGCCTTGATCACAGCTAACAGCTTCTTTCCTGCCGGAATACGGCTTCTCATCGTCTCAATGTTCTTCCGTATCGCAGACAGATCAATATCTGCCTGTATTCTATAGTATTTACTCATGTCTCATGACCTCCCCTATATAGGATATAATATCTGAAGCTAACATTGCATAATTGCCCTTGCGCTCTGCAGCAAGATCGCCTGCACAGCAATGAACATAGGTACCCATTCTGGCTGCGTCTGCAAGCGTCAGCCCGCCGGCTAACATACCTGCAATGATACCTGCTAATACATCGCCGGAACCTCCTGTCGACATGCCGTTATTCCCTGCCAGATTCATATAAGTCTGCTGACCACCATTCGTTGCAATGCTTTTGGCATCCTTTAGCACTAGTGTTACCTGCATTTTCTTCGCAAACTCCCTCGCAATGGCAAACCGGTTCTTTGCAATCTCTTCTACCGGTCTTTGAATCAGCCGGCTCATTTCCTTCATATGCGGTGTCATAATGATCTGCACCGAAGAGGTTCTTAATAACTCTATGTTGTTCGATAATATGTTAAGTGCATCTGCATCTACAACCATCGGAACCTCCGCATTCATCAAAAGCTCATACAGCATCCGTTCCGATACGGTATCCACGCCAAGTCCCGGACCAACCACAATTACGGTAGCCCATTGTAAAGCATCCTCGATACATGCAAGCGCCCCTTCATAATCGTCATATGTCATCATAACCGCTTCCGGTAACTGTGACTGCAAGATTGTCCGGTTGCTCTCATGCGTATAGATCTTCACAAGTCCTGCACCGGTTGAATACGCTGCTTTCGAGCAAAGAAATGCAGCCCCAGACATATTCTTGCTGCCTGCAATCACCGCTACTCTGCCATATGTTCCTTTGTTCGAGTTGTTGACTCTCTTCGGCAGCTTATCCAGATCACTGTTGTCATAGGCGTAGATCATTGGCTTAACATGTGCAAGCGCCTGTGCCGGAAATCCGATTGGCTTACAGATCACCGTACCACACGCATCAATTCCATCTAAGAAGAACATTCCAAGTTTCTTCAGTCCAAATGTAACTGTATAATCCGCATAAAATGCTGTTCCTAACACTTCTCCCGTCGTCGCATCAATACCGGATGGTATATCAATCGCAACCTTAATGGCATCCATATGATTCATTGCCTCAATTGCTTTTTTCTGAACGCCCTGTACTTCTCTTGAAAGTCCTACTCCAAATATTCCATCCACGATCACGGCATACTCCTTATTCGGAATTGTCTTTCGGAAACGAACGCCCATATGATGTAATATGCTCCATTGCTGTTGGAATCCCTGTGATACTTTTTCAAAGCCTCCAATATAATAAATATCCACCTTATATCCCCGTTCTAACAGGATTCTTCCTACTGCCAGACCATCTCCACCGTTATTACCGCCTTCCACAACGATCAATACTCTGCCATGAGATACATTAAGCCTCTCAATCTCTTCTACCACACTAAGTGCAGCCCGTTCCATTAAAACAGCAGATGGAATACCAATCTTATCCATTGTATATGCATCAATTGCCTGCATTTCTTTTTTGGTTACAATATATTGCACGCCGCCTCATCCCCTTTCATGCAACCAATACGCAATATAGCAGAAAAACTGTTATGCTTCTTTGCATGTGTGTACAGTTTTTCTGCTATTAAAATACCTTTTATGATTGATAATTATGTAAACCGGAAAACATATTCGTTCTCCACATATATTATCCTCTTATTTAAAGTATTCTACACCAGATTCGAAGATCAACTGATTCTGATCACCATAAATGTTGATTGCAACGGAGTCATCTCTTCTCTCTGAATGTGCCATCTTACCAAGCACACGTCCGTCTGGACTTGTAATACCTTCAATTGCTGCATAAGAACCGTTGATATTGTAGTTCTCATCCATGGTCGGATTACCGTCAATATCCACATACTGTGTAGCTACCTGACCATTTGCAAATAACTGATCGATCCATTCTTTGCTTGCAACAAATCGTCCCTCACCATGTGAGATTGGTACGGTATAGACACCGCCCAATGTTGCTTTCTTGAGCCATGGACTCTTGTTTGTTACAACCTTTGTATATACCATCTTAGACTGATGACGACCAATACTGTTCATGGTCAGTGTCGGTGAATCTTCCTTCTGGGATGTGATCTTACCATATGGCACAAGACCAAGTTTGATCAATGCCTGGAAACCATTACAGATACCAAGAACCAATCCGTCTCTCTCGTCTAATAATTTCATGATCTCATCTTTCAGCTTTGCATTACGGAATGCAGTTGCAAAGAACTTCGCACTTCCTTCCGGTTCATCACCTGCTGAGAATCCACCAGGGAACATCACGATCTGTGACTGTGCAATCGACTTCTCAAAGGCTTCTACCGAATCAAGAATGTTCTGTTCTGTCATATTCTTAAATACGATCGTCTCTACCTCAGCACCGGCACGCTCAAATGCCTTTGTTGAGTCATATTCGCAATTCGTACCAGGGAATACCGGAATAAATACCTTTGGTTTTGCCACTTTGTTCTTGCATACATAAATCTCATCTGTCTTATATACATCATCCCGTACTTTCTCCTGTTTTACGTCAGAAGAAGTTGGGAATACTTTCTCTAATGTATCTGTCCAGGCTGCAAGTGCCTCATCCATTGTAATCTCTGCATCCTTGTAACGGAATACCGGCTCCTTTGTAGTGCGTCCGATCACAATCACAGGTACAGTCAGATCTGTAATATCCGACTTCTTCACCTCACAGATAATTGCACCATAATCCTTGGCAGTCATCTTCTCTTCCGGCATAGATTCCTCAATCGTTGCTCCGATATGATTACCAAATCCCATCTTCGATACTGCCTCTACAACACCACCATAGGATACGGCATAAGCAGATAAGATCTTGCCTGCCTGAATGTCATTATATAATGCAGAATATGTCTTCTTCATATCTTCATAATCCGGAAGACCATATTCATCTCTCTTAATATTGATCTTGATGATTGCACTTCCGGCTTCCTTGAATTCCGGTGTTACAACATCCTCTGTCTTAGCCACGTCAATTGCAAATGAACATAATGTTGGCGGAACATCCACATCATTGAAGGAACCGGACATGGAATCCTTACCACCAATGGATGCAAGACCAAATCCCATCTGTGCGGAATATGCACCAAGCAACGCTGCCATTGGCTCACCCCAACGTTTGGAATCCGTACCAAGGCGTTTGAAATACTCCTGGAATGTGAAATAGATCTTCTTCCAGTCACCACCGGCGGCTGCAATCTTTGCAACAGAATGTACAACTGCATAAACAGCTCCATGATATGGAGACCAGCTTAACATATATGGATCTAAACCATAAGACATCATCGTTACGGTATCGCATTTACCATGATCTAATGGAAGCTTTGCGATCATTGTCTGTGTCGGTGTCAACTGATATTTACCACCATATGGCATAACAACCGTTCCTGCGCCGATGGAACTGTCAAACATTTCTACAAGACCTTTCTGTGAACATACATTAAGATCTTTCAATGTATCTAACCATGTCTTCTTCACATCAGAAAAATCAACTTTCTGATCAAAGTAATTGTTCTTCTCATCCGGCATTGCAACCGTTACATCACTTTCCTGATGTGCACCATTTGTATCAATGAATTTTCTGGAAAGATTCACAATCTCTTTGCCTCTCCATGTCATAACAAGACGAGGATTCTCTGTTACTTCTGCTACCACAACTGCTTCCAGATTCTCCTGCTCGCAGTAGCCTAACATCTTATCCACATCACTCTTATCTACCACAACTGCCATTCTCTCCTGTGACTCGGAGATTGCAATTTCTGTACCATTCAGACCTGCGTATTTCTTAGGCACTTTATCTAAGTCGATCATCAAACCGTCTGCTAATTCACCGATTGCCACGCTGACACCACCTGCACCAAAATCGTTGCATTTACGAATAATACTTGCTACTTCCTGTCTGCGGAACAAACGCTGGATCTTACGCTCTGTTGGCGGATTACCTTTCTGTACTTCTGAACCACAGGTATCAATAGACTTTGTCGTATGTTTCTTTGAACTTCCGGTTGCACCACCGATTCCGTCGCGCCCGGTTCTACCACCGATCAAAATGATCACATTGCCCGGATCAGAAGTCAGACGTTTCACATTCTCCTTTGGTGCTGCTGCTACTACGGCACCGATCTCCATACGTTTTGCAACATAATTTGGATGGTACACTTCATTGACCAATCCGGTAGCAAGTCCGATCTGGTTACCATAGGAACTATAGCCATGTGCCGCGGTTGTTACGATCTTTCTCTGTGGTAATTTACCCTCTAACGTCTCAGATAATGGTTTGGTCGGATCTGCTGCACCAGTTACACGCATTGCCTGATATACATAAGAACGTCCTGACAACGGATCACGGATACAACCACCAAGACAGGTTGCTGCACCACCAAATGGTTCGATCTCGGTCGGATGGTTATGTGTCTCGTTCTTAAACTGGATCAGATAACGTACTTCCTCACCATCGATCGTAACAGGCACTTCAATCGAACATGCATTGATTTCATCAGAAACTTCCATCTCCTGTAATTTACCCTCAGAACGCAGTTTCTTCATTGCCATCAATGCAATGTCCATCAGGCATACGAACTTGTCATCGCGTCCTTTGTATAACTCTTCTCTATCTTCCAAATACTCTTTGTAAGTATCTTCGATCGGTTTCTTATAATATCCATCTTCAAATGTAACATTGGTAAGCTCTGTTGCAAATGTGGTATGACGGCAGTGGTCAGACCAATAAGTATCCAATACCCGGATCTCTGTCATAGATGGATTCCGTTTCTCATCATTTTTGAAGTAATTCTGAATATGCAGGAAATCCTTGAAAGTCATTGCCAATCCCAAAGAATCATATAATTCTTTCAATGATGTCTCATCCATATCTTTGAATCCGTCAAAAATCTCTACATCTGCCGGCTCATCAAATTTCTGGATCAAAGTCTCCGGAATATTCTTATCATCCGTCTCACGGGAATCTACCGGGTTGATACAATATGCCTTTACCTGATCAAACTGTGCCTCACTGATATCTCCTGTGATCACATAAGTGGTAGCTGTACGAATAACCGGCTCTTCCTTCTCATTTAACAATTTCACACACTGCTCTGCAGAATCTGCACGCTGGTCAAACTGTCCCGGCAATGCTTCTACAGAAAAGACTTTATCTCCCTGATCATAAGGAAATGTTGTCTCATATACATAATCTACCGGAGGTTCAGAAAATACAGTCTTCAATGCCTTCTTATAGGTATCATCTGATACATTCTCTACATCATATCGAATCAGCACTCTGACTTTTTCAATCTTCAAGTCCAAATATTCTGTCAGCTCATCAAACAATTCCTTTGCCTTTACAGCATATTCAGGCTTCTTCTCAACGTATACTCTCTTTACCTTACTCATAATATCCTCCTAAAGTATCTCAACATCGTATTGTAACTTCGCTTACTACTATATAATAACTTGAAAGTGAAGTCAATTTCTCTTACGACTTTTTTCCAAAAAAAAGAAAAGATTACCACAAATGATAATCTCTTCTCTTATAATAACAATATTATCCGATCACTTTGTCAATAATCTTCTTCAACTGCTCCGGCTCAAATGGCTTTGATACAAATTCACTTGCACCATTCTGTACTGCTTCCACCATCTTTGTCTTCTGCCCTGCCGCAGTTACCATAACTACCTTCGCATCCGGATACTCACTCTTAATCTTCTTAAGTGCTTCAATTCCGTCTAATACAGGCATTGTAATATCCATTGTCACAACGTCCGGTTTCAGTTCTACATATCTGTCATAGCCTTCCTGCCCATTCGTTGCCTCACCAACTACTTCATAACCTTCTCCCTCTAAAATCCCCTTTAAGATCTTTCTTGATGTTCTAGAGTCATCAACTATTAAAATATTTGCCATAATCCGTTACCTCTTTACCCTTATTTCCTTAATTCAAACTCCATTTTGATTCAATACAGATGATCAGATCAACCTGCTTATCCTGAATATAAAACGGAACTCTGTACATATTACCTTCTGAATGAATCGTTGTAGGCTGATCTTTCATAATAGGTGGAAGCATGTCTAACTCTACATCCTCGTTACTTAATTTCGTTGCATACAAGCCATTATTACAGTTCAAAAACTCACATGCTGCATCTAGTACATCCAGATCTACCGTCTCAAATTCTTCCTTTGCAAATGCTTCTGCGATCAGTTTGAGTCCCTGACCGTCTCCGCAAAAACCGGAAAAGAATCGATAATCTCCGTCTAATTCCTGTGCAGCAACATAAGATGCTGTATATTCATTCAACTTCTCAGCCTTTTCCATACGAAAATGACGATCAATAAAACGAACAAGATTCCTTGCAGTCAATGCAATATAATCTGTAACCGTTGGTAAAATGCTGTCATCCTTCAAGAATACCTGTGCGATCTTATCAATATCACCGCTCTTGATTGCTTCGATATCCAATGCAGTAAATCTGCCGGACTTCTTATATGCATTCATCTCTTTCTGAATTCCATCCAAAGTCAGAATATTGTTCTCAACCAATGCCTGTACAAATAAAAGATATTCATCGCCCTGTTTCTTCAACAACTCTGACACCTGATTATCTGTAAGGTATCCTTTCTCAACTGCAATATCACCAAATCTCTTATCCTGCATCTGTTGCAGTGTATTCACTTCCTCTGCCTGCTTCTCACTCATATAACCGGATTCTACTGCAAGCAATCCCATCTTAACCTTATTATTCTTACTGTCTGAAAGAATGGATTCATACTGCTCCGGTGTCAGAATTCCTTTTCCTTCAAGATATTTACCAAAATATACGCCGAACATATTGGCCCCCTTATGTATAATATTATCAGCCATATCATGAGCATACGGCTTCCGCTATTCCATACATGCAATATAGCATTCACAGAACATAGTTATTATAACACACATTGCATATATAAATCAAATTATTTCAAAAAAATTTGTACATTTTTACAAGACATCATTTATTCTCCTCTTAAAATATTTGAATTTTCATTGAATAATCTTTTCTTATTATATATAATATGATTTAGCAAAGTTTGGAAAGGAATTATTGAGACCATGTCAATCAGGAAATCATTACAAGGCTCCATTTTATTTATGGCTGTCATACCGGTCATTCTAATGGCAATCCTTGCATATGTCGTTACTGTCACAAAGTACGCAAACATTACAAAAGAAAATACCACACAAACCGCACAGAATTACAGTCGCGGACTTGTTTCACAGTTGCAAACTCAGATTGTTGAAGCCCAGGCACTTGCCGACACCAATAATGTAAAGAGTTATCTGCTTGAAAAAGTCAATTCACCGGATACCATTCTGAATAGCGACTCTGTAAATGCGATCAAAGATTCTATTGTACAGTTATCAAAGAACTTTGATTATCAGGCAAATTATTATATTTACGACATTGACGGATACCTTACACTGTCTTCTTCCGACAGCTCTGCCCCCGACTGGTCAGAAATCATGAAAGAGCCCATTGATTCCTATGAAAAAGTTACGTTGATTGCTCAATCCGAATTTCAAAAGGACACATTGGATATTATTGTACCGGTCATTGTCAAAAAGAATGTCATTGGTTTGATTCGTGCAAATATCTCAGCCGATTATTTTCATGCATTTCTTTCCAACAAAGACACAACCTGTTTTTTAGTAAATGACAATGGTCAATGTTTATTTGATTATCATGCAGAATCAAAAGCAGATGAACAATTTCTTGAATATTTGAATAATTCTGTTTTACCGGATACACAGACCGACGAGAATGCTTCTTTTTCTAATCTGTCTGACACATATACCGGCAATCAGGATTACATATATGGATATGCAACAATTCCGGAATATAACTGGATCTATGTTACAAGGCAAACAACTTCCAATCTTGCAACCATTGTTTCCACGCTTCCGTTTGTCTTTCTTATCCTTTTGGCAATTGTAATCATCCTTTCCGTTGTACTAAGCCGCAACCTTGCGACAAAATATACGGAACCATTGATTGAATTAAGTGATAAAATGCAGCAGGCAGCTGATGGGCAATTAGATGTTCACTGTTCGGTAACCAGCGAGGACGAATTTGGTCATCTTTCCAACAGTTTTAATCAAATGATGGATATCATTTCAACCAACTATAATGAAATCTCTTCTGCCCGGAAGAAATTAGAAGAAAGTCAGGAAGAATTAGAGAACAACTATGCCCGCATTGAAAAACTTGCTTATACAGATGCACTAACCGGCTTATATAACCGTATGGCATTCTTCAAATATGCAAACGATATCCTGTCCAATAATAAAAACGGTCTTACCAAACATGCGATCATCTTTATTGACTTAGACGGATTTAAAGCGATCAACGATACATTGGGACATGATTACGGAGATCTTCTATTACAGGCTGTAACCGCACAATTTACTTCATTAGTCGATCCGGATGATATCTTAGCCCGAAACGGCGGTGATGAATTTGTTATTTTACGCAACCATATTGATTCTACAGAGAATCTGGAACATTTTCTGGACTCGCTGGTATCTATCGCATCCCATCCGTTTGTATTAGATGATGAGACCGTACACGTTTCGATCAGTGCCGGTGTTGCTATCTTCCCACAGAACGGATTATCTTTAAGCGAGTTGATGAAAAATGCGGACATTGCAATGTACACCTCCAAAGGCAATGGTAAGAACAGTTATACATTCTTTAATTCCACTATGGAGGATGAGGTAAACCGCAGAAATGATCTGATCGATATCTTACGGGATGCCATTGATAACAAAGATATCTACCTGTTGTATCAGCCACAGGCTGACATTTCAACCGGTGAGATCATCGGCTGTGAAGCCTTGATGCGTCTGAACTCTCCAATCGTTGGATTTGTGTCGCCGGATGAATTTATCCCGGTCGCAGAAGAATGTGGTCTGATCGACGAATTGGGTGAATGGGCGTTATTAGAAGCCTGTCAGTTTAATCAACGGCTGATTGATGCCGGATTCAAGCCATTACGGATTTCCGTTAATGTGTCTACTGCCCAGCTTCGCGGTGACCGCTGGATCAAGGCAATCGAAGCACTTCCACAGAAGGCTTCCATGCCACTCAAATATCTTGAAATCGAATTGACAGAAAGTGTATTGATGAAGAATTTTGATCACAACTTAGCATTGATCAACCGAATGAAGGAATTAGATATTCATATTGCATTAGATGATTTTGGCACCGGATATTCTTCTTTCAGTTATCTTACAAAGATTCCGATCAATACATTGAAGATCGACAAATCCTTTATTGCAGGCATATGTGAAGATAAAAATGATACCTATATCGCCGGAACGATCATCAACCTGGCTCATCAGCTTGGCATTACTGTTATCGCAGAGGGTGTTGAGACCATTGAGCAGTTGCGGATTCTGCAAGGCCAGATGTGTGATATCTTACAGGGATATTTCTTCAGTCGTGCAATCCCGGAAGATGAATTTGTCGAGATGCTGAAGATCAATTCATAACATCATCATTTATTACGAATACAACAACTTTTATCAGGAGGTTTTATCATGAAAGAAAATCATCAGGCAGAATATACAGAAGACACGATTACATTATACTTGGACAATGATCAAGAGGTTGAATGTGATATCTTAGCGATCTTTCCGATCAAAGAACAATTCTATATTGCCTTAATGCCCCAGACACCGGTCGAAGGTTACGAAGAAGGCGAATATTTCCTCTATCGCTACTCTTCTAACGGTGACGAAGCAACGTTATCCGATATTGAGACAGATTCTGAATGGGAAGCAGTTGAGGACAAATTTGAAGAATTATTAGACGAAGATGAATTTAATAATATGTCAGAATAGGAGGTTTTCATGGACAAAGAACGTTCTTCCAAAATAATCTACATCATTATTGCAATTGCCGTATGTATGGCATTTCCTATGTTCGGCTTCATCGCACTTGCAATTGTTGGATATGTATTGTATAAGAAGCATGTGACACCACATGCTTCAGCAACACCGAACAAACCACGCAGGCAGACTTCTGCTCCGGTTGTCGAACACAAATATACAACAGACTCTCCTCAGCATATTGCACATCCGGATAGCCACCAATCAGATTACAGTGGCTTAGATCCATATCTGCAAGAGGATATCCGCAAACACACCAAACGTTATAAGGGAATGTCTGATCTATTGCAATAATTATGCATTGATATTTTTCAAATTACGCACCAGATCCATATCTTCTGCGGTAACACGCATATTTGTACAGATTTTCTTTCCCTCTGGTGATGTTACACTGATCTCAATAACGGAACCCTCCCCTATAGATTGTGCTGCTGCCTGAAAAAACATCGGCACTTTCGGATGGTTCCGTTTAAATGTATCAAGATATCCTTTTAATTTCATAAGTTCCATTGGATTCATTTTTCAATCTCCTTTCTTTTGCACCCGAACAGATATTGTATCAGACTATACCATATTTTTCAAATATATTATTTATTATACGAGGTTTTATTATGCTTACAGAAATTAACTACAGTCAATTTGATGAAATATATCAGATCATGGAAAACAGCTTTCCGCAAGACGAACGGCGACCATATAATGAACAGCGGCATTTATTAGAATTGTCTAATTACCATATATATGCGCAGCCTGATCCTTCCAATACACATACACAAGGATTTCTTGCCATCTGGGATACTCCTTCCCTTTGTTTTATCGAACATTTTGCGGTTAATCCTTTGTATCGTAATCAGGGTCTGGGTGCCTCTATGCTACAGGAATTGATCGACCACCAATCCAAACAGATCTGTTTGGAAGTCGAATTGCCGGAAACCGAACTTGCCATTCGCAGAATTCACTTCTATGAACGAAACGGACTTTATCTGAATTCATATTCATATACGCAGCCCGCCTTAAGCGCAGGTCAACAGGCCATTCCACTTTATCTGATGACATCCGGTCACACGCTTGAACCTTCTGAATTTGCAACCATACAGAAAGAAATTATGCAGTATGTCTACCATACTGCATAATCCAAGTTCTACCTCTATTTTAATGGAATTGTAACTGCTTTCTCTGTAAGCCATTCTTCCGTTCCAGAAATGCACTTTCCTTCTTCATCTGTCTTAAAACTGCACGGAATCAGGGTAAGCGTATCCGAACCTGCATCAAATTTGGTTGCGGATAATGTGATATCTCTGATCACCGTTCCATCTTCCTTGGTTATCACATCCCCTATTTCCATCCATTTCATCTCTGCATCTGAACACCCTTCACTATCCACTAACTTCATAAAAAATGTATATGCATCTGCTATTTGGATTGCATCATCTCCCTTTAATTCCAGATGCAATTGCACGGTAAGCTGAGAAGGAGATATCGTTAATTCGTTTACTTCCACTTTACCATCCACTCCTAAATCAATGGTCTGTGCCGGAAGCTTTCTTGTTTCCTTAAAATTATCTCCAATCTTTGCCTTAAATGTAAAATCCTCTACTGGCATTAAGAACAAACTAACTTCTACTTCATCTCCCTGCAATTGTTCCGCATAGGTCAGATCTATTTTACATTCATAATGATTCGAACCCAATGGCTCCTCTTTGAAATCAACCATTAGACAATCCTGCCCGTTGACAAGTGCATGATCCTTTGCACCACCAGGTGCCGGTCCTTCTGCATCCTTTGAAAGATTCGCTGTAAATACAAGATACGTTCCGTCTACATACAAACTTTCCAATTCCAATGATGGCGTTTTCCGGACTGCCTCTGCCGCAATTTCCGGATCAAGATCATATAACTTAAAAATTGCCGGCATCTCGTCTGCAGTAAACTCTGTAGTCTCCTCCTTTTTAAGTTCTTCTGTCGTTGCTTCCGTTGTAAAATCCGTAATCAATAGTTCTTCCGCATGTTTCTGATTTACTCCAAGTGACCCGATCCATTTATATATACTGTCATATTTTGCAACAATACCGGTTCCTGCCAGTAACACAAGAAGAATCAGACAACAGGACATCGCTACCCGAAGGTATCCTCTCCTCTCTATATGTCTCTTTTGCTTCGCACAACCCTCGTCCGCTATATCTGAACGAAGCTGCATCTCAACCGTATTTGTTACCAACCGTCGAAAATGTTCCGGTGTCTTCACATATTCATCTTTCCATCTTTCATCCAACATAATCATACTCCACCTCTTTCAATATTTCCTTCAGTTTATTACGCCCTCTCGCCAGACGGCTCTTAACCGTTCCCAACGAAACCTTTGTTATCCTTGCAATTTCCATCACGGAATATCCCTCCATATAATATAGTACAATTGCAAGTCTTTGCTCCTCTGTTAAATGCTGCATGGCATAATATAATTCCGAATAATCATCCCGGAAATATACCTCTTCTGCTGATGCACAGATCTCAACAGCTGAAACATTCTGTTCAAACGTTCCAGCTACTGTCTGAATTTTCTTATTATGATTCAGTATCTTATAACATTCATTAATCAAGATACGGATGAGCCAGGTTTTTGCATATCGTTTCTTTTTTAATTGATATAAATTAGCGAATCCGCAAACAATCGCTTCCTGCACCGCATCTTCGCACTCTGTATCATTTTTAAGAATTGCTTTTGATATCCGGTATAAACTATCCGTATTGTCTATGATCAACTTCCCAAACTCCTCTCGATCCATCCTTTCCTCCTTACCTTATTCTTCTCTGCTACAATATTATCATCCATGGACATTGCAAATATATAGAATCCATTATCTCCATATATTCACTATACTTATTAGATATTGAAATGTTAAAAAGGTTCCCAACAAATGAAAAAAGCATCACAATAAAATACATGATATTCATTGCAATGCTTTTCGTACTTAAATCTATTTCCTATTTTTCTGTAACCATAAACTTTTTATAAGTGTATTTACACTTAGATACAACTTTCTTTGATTTCATATCTTTTCCCGTCTGAACTGCGACATTCTTACCGGTAGAATCTGCCTTATAGCTATAATCCGTTCCTGTGACTGTTCCATCAGAAAATGTATGTCGCTCTGTCTTAATCCAGCCTGAACGATATCCTGATGTATAATATGTAAACTGATATTTTGTAGTAGATGCTTCTTCATTCTCATCATATCCATACCATACATCAGTTGTATCTGATTTTACAAGAACACCTTTCTTGTATGTTACTTTATATGTAGTTGTGCCCTCTACTATCTGTGTACCATTTTCATCATATCGATAATATGTTGTAGAACCGTTTCCATTCTTATTATATGAAGCTTTACTAGCTACTCTTTCCTGTTCATCATACCATATGATCTGCTTAACATTGCCATTTGAATAGTATGTGGTCTCATTTGTTTTTCTTTTTCCTTTTTTGGTAACACTACTTACCATCTTACCTTTTTTGTATGTATTCGTTGATACTTCGGTCAGTTTTCCATTATTATAATATTTATATTTGAGAATATTTCCTTTTTTATCATAACTATACTTTCTATTCAGTTTGTTATTACAATATTCTTTCTGTACAAGATTTTTCTTATATACATATTTATATTTCGTTGTCTTACCTTTTCTTGAACTATAATAATTCGTACTGGAATATGCTATCTGATTACCATTCTTATCATACTTACTTGTCGTTTTCCACATAAGTTGAAACTTACTGTCATATTCATGATACTCCTTACTTGATGTCTCTACATATGTTGTAACCTTCTTTGCCTGTACCGGCTTGCTGGCAGTTAAGACCATTGCAAATGCAAAAAGCATCAAACTGCTTAATAATAAACTTCTCTTTCTCTTCATTCATTCTTCCTCCTTGTAGCAATACAAATATTTACAAGTATATCATACGAAAGAAAAATTTACAAGATTTGTACACCTACATATTTTATT
>HF987832.1 GCA_000431135.1 Clostridium sp. CAG:590 | reverse complement strand
GCGGCATTGTTGACCACATGCTGGCCAACATCAAAGACCGCCATCGTGATATTGAACGTATTTGTCACCAGATAAATGGCTACTGCTCCAGTTCTTTATGGAAGTCAGGAATATCTGTGATGATTCGTGTATATGTAATAATATACATTTCACCTTCCTTCACCGTATTCTTTTTTATTTCTCCTGCAAGATTGGCATATTTCTTTATTATTATTTCATATTGCGAATGCGAAACATATGCACACCACGCCAGTTCAACTGGCGAAAAGTCGCCTTCTCTATACGCTTTAAGTTTAGGATTGTCCTGAGTCATTTTTTCAAGCATGGTGGTCTTTCCAGAACCTTGTATTCCTTCAATAAAGTAATTCATATAGCCACAATCTCCCTTCATATAGATTTCTCGATCATTTATGTTGTCCGTAAGGGCATTTTTCAGAAGAAATTTAATTTCGGTATCTTTAATAGGACTTCTTTCCATAGCAAGCAAATAATCCTCTTTATCTACCTTACTCCAATCAATCACATAGCCAATCTCCTTTTTCAGTATAAGATCAAGCCATATCCTCGCGCTTCTCCCATTTCCTTCTCGAAACGGATGAGCCACATTCATTTCCACATATTTTTCGACAATTTCATCAAAGGTTGATTGCGGCATTTTATCTATGCTATCCAGTGCCGCTTCCAAATACATCAGCGGAACAAATCGAAAATTACCTTTTGAAATATTGACCTTGCGCAGTTTACCGGCAAAATCATAAATCTCACCAAAAAGATATTGATGAATCATCGCAAGGCTTTTATAAGTGCCCGGTTCTAACATTTCAAAAAAAACACCCTCAAGCATTTCAAGTGCTTTTTGCTTACTTATTTTCTCCTCTGTTCTCGCTAATTCCGTCGAATCTGTAATACCCAATTTATTCTCAAGCATAACTTACCTCACATTCTTCATGCGAATACTTTTTCAGCCACAAATCTATCATTATAAATATATCATAATATCGGTAATAAATCTAATCATTTATACGATATGGATTGTAATCACACCGAACTATTTTTCAACTAATTTTCTTTTTTCTTCATACTTACCTTTAAACAATTGGGCAAGTTCACAAACCCAATCACTATCATCATACAGTTTATTTCCTTTTACAGGTTCAAATTCTTCTTCAAGTTCCTCTTTTGTCATTAATCCATTTGCTATTAACAAAGAATTAAGTACATTTTTAAGCATATCAAAATATATCATCCGCATTGCTATCGTTTCATTTGACATTTTTCTAAGATATTCTGTTACGGCGTCATATACCATACATCCTCGGTTTATTGAACACACTTCATCAATAATCTTTGTAGGTATTCCAAAATATCCAATCGCTTCTTCTATCTTTTGAAGCGACTCTTGTTTCCTTTTCTTTGCCTTGATCATTTGCTCATCTAAAGACTCCTCAAAATCAGGATATGAAAACGGTCTATATTTAGCATCTTCTTCCACCTCGCCCTGCTTTATGAAACAATATGCCTCTTTATTGCAATCCTGTCTTAGGTATAATCCTTTTGAAAGAAGAAATGCACTATCATCCTCTGATATTTCTAAAAAGAACTTTTCATCAATACCAAAATACTCTGATAATTGACTTAATCTTTTTTCAGAAATTGGTTTTATTCCATTTTCCCAAGCACTGACTTGCTGACGGCTTATTCCTAATACATCTGCTAATTCACTTAATGATATGTTACATCTGGTTCGCATAAATTTTAATCCATTCATATTATTGTATCCTTCCCGATCTGTAATTTATTGATAAGCACTTTCAACAATATGAATTTTATCCAAGGTTGACAGCAAGTGTCAACCTGTAATCTTATATAAAATTAATTCAAAAAAGTATTCGTATATGCATAAACGCGCAAAAAATCAATCGTAAATTTTTACAATTGTTTTTTTAAGTGGTTTTAAGTGTATTATTTCTTTTTGTCCATGTAATTATTATCCCCTAAAGTACCTTCGACCCATTTGCCATCAGCTTAAAGGTCGCGCCAAGCATATCCGCTACCCCTCTGCACATCATCATCCGATCAAGAAAAATCTCAAAATATTCATACATAGAGCATATCTTAGGATCAATCTGAAGATTAAGCGATATCGTCTTCTTATCCACATTAATCTTTAACTTATGGGCCTTTACCGCATAATTCACCCTGTCATGAATATCAAATGCTGCCTTTCCTTTTTCGTCCCTCACCCTGTCCCGTCTTACATCCGTCTTATCCGCAATAATAAGTGCTGCTGATACAGGATCGACCGCTCCACCTGTCGATTCATCATGATTTGATATGGCGGATACAATAGTGATTCTGTCTTTTACATTTAAGTCGGTTTCCTTTAATATCTCATTGGCAAGTAACCCACCATATTCCGCATGATGTATCCGGTTAATCGCATTTCCAATATCATGCATATATCCTGCAACTCTGGCTAATTCCATATCATGCTTGGAATATCCAAACTTATCAAGAATCATGGCAGCTGTCTGTGCCACGATCATACAATGTGCCTGTGAATGTTCTGTATAACCCAAAAGTCCTAAGTTATAATTTCCCTTTTCAATAAATGCATTCACTTCTTCATTCTTCTTTATCTCATCAAATGTCAAAAAATTCATCTCCTGTTTTCTAATTCAATCGTACCAATGCTTCTGTTGCCAGTACACTTCGTACCGATTCTCTTTCCGTAAATGTGATCTGTGCACATTTCGGATTTGAACTTTGAAGCAGAATATTCGTGTCCAATACATAAAATTTTTTTCATAGAGTGCATTCCCTTCTTTACATGATATATTTGTATCATCTACAGTGTAAAAAATCCTATATTTCATGCAATCATCATCATGTAAAAACATTGTAAAATCTTAATAAGCAAATATTACTCTATCTCCCATAAATACAAAAAAAGGAAGAACCTGACAGATTCTTCCCTAATTTCATATCAGTTTTTAATCAACATCTTCTTTCTTAACCGCAGATAACTTACGATCATAATAATTCCCGTCACCACCCAGGAGATTGGATAAATGATAATCAACACCCAGAATTCATGTACAGCAACACAGGCAGTCGAGATCCAGATCAGTCTCAGCACACAGGAACCGAACACCGTAATTAATGCCGGTTGCAGGGAATGTCCCAATCCACGCATGGCACCACCACTGATCTCATATGTAGAAGTCAACAGTTCTAACGTAGTTGCGATCACAAGTCTTGTTGTGGCATATCCCAACACAGAAGCGTCCGTTGTATATAATCCTAAGAAGAACGATCTTCCAAGCACGAACACAGCCGATAACAGCCCACAAAACACCATAGAAAATGTCATATTGATCCGGAAGATCTTACGGCACCGGTCGTACTCTCCTGCTCCGTAATTCTGACTGGTAAAGGTAACCGTTGTCTGCGCAAATGCATTCACAATAAAATAGGCAAAGAACTCATAATTCAGCGCTGCTGCCGATCCTGCTACCGCATCCGAACCAAAACTGTTGATCGTACTCTGGATACAAACATTGGCAAGTGAAAATACCATTCCCTGCAATCCGGCAGGAACCCCGATAGAAAGAATCTTCCACAGCTCTTTCCCATTTATCATCAATTTCCGTGGTGTAAAACGAACCGGCTCCGGCTCATGCATCAGTATCCACATGACAATCCCCGAGCTTACAATATTCGATACCACTGTGGCAATCGCAACTCCTGCCACTCCCATCCGAAACACAATCACCAAGATCAGATTCAGTACCGTATTCAGAATACCTGCCACGATCAGACTATATAACGGTCTTCTGCTATCTCCGGTACTTCTAAGGATTGACGAACCAAAATCATACAATAAAATAAATGGCATTCCCAAGAAATAGATACGAAGATATTGTACCGCAAGGTCAATCACATCCTCCGGAGTTCCCATTAATATCAATACCGGTCTTCCGATAAACTGACCTAATATCATAACAAAGCATCCACCGATCAGTGCTACCGTAATAGCCGTATGGATCGCTGCCTGTATATTCTTCTCCACTTTCTGTCCGATATAATGTGCGATCACAACATTCGATCCTAATGAAATACCAATAAACAAGTTGATCATCAATGAAATAAACGAACTTGTACTACCAACCGCTGCCAATGCCCGGCTGCTTGCGAACCTTCCCACCACCGCTGTATCCACTGAATTAAACAGTTGCTGTAAGATACTGCTCGCAGCAAGTGGTAATGCAAATAATAATATCTTATTCCATAACGTTCCATGCGTCATGTCAATTGTATTCTTACTTTTCTTCATGTCACCCACAAACTCTCATCCAATCAACTGCCACACCACATAGATCACCAACATATGTACCGGATAAAACAGATAGCAGACATATTGGAACCATTTACTGTGATACCCCTGTTTTTCGTGATACAACCAGATTGGAATTAATGCAAATAATGCCAGTCCCTGTTGTACAATTTCAAACTCATGTCCAAGCACAGTGATCGTAAAATAGTACCCTCCTAACATCTTTACATTCAAAAAATACATACCGATCAATTGTATTATATAATCCGTTGCTTTTCTTCTATTGGTAAAATAGAAAAGCAAAACAGTAAGTACACCTGCTCCATAATAATCCACCATTGTAATAGAACCTATCACAAAACCACACAGAGTAATAACCGCAGCAACAAAAACAGTCAGTACGATATTCTCTTTTTTCTTAACAGCTTCTATTCCCGACATACAGAGCAACGCAATCAAAAAGGTCCATAACACATTCTGGTGATATGGATAAAAAGGCGTACTTCCATACATCAGATCAAATGGAACCTCTGCAATAAGAGCAAAAATAACGACACGAAGCACATATTTTCTTCTGTCATGTGTCTTACGGAATCCTTCTGCAATCATAAAGGCAAAAATCGGGAATGCCACTCGACCGATACATGTCAGCCAATCATCATTCGGGAAAATTGTTGCCCACATATGATCACATAGCATGAGTCCCATTGCAATGATATGTAACATAAATGATGTAATCTCAAATCTTCTTTCTTTCATGTCTCATCCTTTTCCAAAGTGCACACGCACCTTCATCGTAGCAGTGTGTAACTTCCAGTCTCATATAATTACAAAACTACAAGAAAAAACACACCACAAATGTGATATGCTTTTTCTACTGTCCTATTATACCTCACACATCTTCAGGCAATTCTCTACCTAATATATGAAGCATAAAAATTGATCCATCTTAGTTCATTTTATTGATAGACTTATTCTTGATTTCTTCCTTAATCTTATCAACAAACTCATCTAATGGAAGTACGGTTGTCTCTGCATGTCCGTGAAGACGGAACGATACGGTTCTGCCCTCCTGCTCATTGAATCCTAATACAAGCAGATACGGAACTTTCTGCATCTGTCCCTCACGCATACGATAACCTAACTTCTCTGCACGGTCATCCAACTCTACCCGGACATTACTGTCATCTAACAGATCACATACTTCATGTGCATAAGCCATCAGTTCTTCGTTATCGGTCTTAACCGGCATTACCTTAACCTGAACCGGAGCTAACCATGTTGGCAGATTACCCTTCGTCTCTTCTAAGATATATGCCATGAAACGATCCAAAGAACCAAGAATTGCTCTGTGAAGAACAACCGGCGTCTTCTTCTCACCATCACTGTCTACATAAGATAACTGGAACTTAGCAGGTAAGCAGAAGTCCAACTGACAGGTAGATAACGTATACTCATTACCAACAGCAGGCTTTACATTAACATCAAGCTTTGGACCATAGAAAGCAGCCTCGCCGATCTCTTCTGTATATTCAATACCGATATCATTCATAACCTTACGCAAAGCATCCTCTGCTGTATTCCACATCTCATCATCATCATGATATTTCTCTTTGTTTGCAGGATCTCTTAATGACAATACACAGCGGTAATCGGTAATGCCGAAATCTTTGTATGTGTCAAAGATCAGATTCACAACGTTTGTAAACTCTTCCTCAATCTGCTCCGGTGTCACAAAGATATGTGCATCATTCTGGCAGAAATGCCGTCCTCTCTCGATACCCTTCAGCGTACCACTTGCCTCAAAACGGAAGTCATGTGCAATCTCGCCAATCCGGATTGGCAGATCTTTATAAGAATGCATCCGGTTTGCATAGATCATCATATGATGTGGACAGTTCATTGGACGTAATACAAAAGATTCTCCCTCCATCTCCATAGCAGGGAACATATTATCCTTGTAATGATCCCAGTGACCGGAAGTCTTATACAGATTCACCGTACCAACACATGGTGTCATAACATGAAGATAACCAAGCTTTCTTTCCTTTGCTTTGATATAATTCTCTAACTCCTGCCAGATGGTATATCCCTTTGGAAGGAACATCGGAAGTCCACGTCCAACTAGATCGTCTACCATGAATAATCCCATGTCCTTACCGATCTTTCTGTGATCTCTTTCCTTTGCTTCCTCTAATAATCTCAAATGATCCTCTAACTCTTCCTTTGTTGGGAAGCATACACCATATATTCTCTGCAACACTTTATTCTTGCTGTCACCCTTCCAGTATGCACCGGAATGACGGATCAACTTAAAGTTACGGCATAATTTAACATTGTCAACATGAGGTCCTCTGCAAAGATCTGTAAAATCACCCTGCTCATAACAGGTAATCGTACCATCCTCTAAACCATTGATCAAATCCAACTTATACTCGTCATCCTTGAACATCTCCAATGCTTCTTCCTTGGTAATCTCCTTACGAACGATTCTCTTACCGGACTTGGCAACCTTCTTCATTTCTTTCTCAATAGCTGCAATCGTCTCATCATTCACCGTCTCATCGCCGAAATCTACATCATAATAGAATCCTTCCGCAACAACCGGACCTACCCAGAACTTTGCCTGCGGATACAGGTGCTTGATTGCCTGTGCCATCAAATGAGCGCAGGAATGATTCAATGTCTTCAATTCTTCATTCTCTTTGAAATTAACCATATTCTTTCTCCTTTTTATTCCTTAGGAAATCTCAGATTTCCCATCTTTATTATACCTTTTTGCTTTATAAAACAAATTAGCTATAAAGTAAAAAATAGCACCGATAGATATATTCACATACCTAAGGGTGCTAATACACGGTTCCACCTTATGTTTCACTCAATGCCTATAACGTAGCTACACGGTAGCGCTTCGAGATCCCCTCTCTTCTACGCACGACTCAGGAATGGTCTTCCTATATCTTTCCCATAAACAACTTCCAGCATACGTTGTTCTCTCTGAATGGTTCCGGCACAGTACTCTTTCCTTCACTGTCTTTGTTATACATGGGTTATTGTACCACGCACATTCTCAATAATCAATCATTTTTTTTGCTTCTTCGATATAATATTGTGCATTCTCCAGATTTCGTTTAATCTCCTCTGGTCGGATACTCCGATGAATTTTCCCCGGATTTCCTAATACAACCGAATCATCCGGAATCTCTACCCCACCAGTTACTAATGCACCTGCTCCAATGATACAATTCTTCCCAATCTTACAATCATTTAGCAAAATGGCACCCATACCGATCAGCGTACCATCTCCAACACTGCAACCATGCACAATTGCCCCATGTCCGATCGTCACATAATCTCCAATTGTCAGCGGATGTCCCGCATCTACATGGAGTACACAGTTATCCTGCACATTCGTCCCTTTGCCAATCGTAATATGATCCGAATCTGCACGAACGGTTGCATGATACCAGATACCAGCATCCTCTCCCACTTCAAGATCTCCTATCACATCGGCACTTGGTGCAATAAATACTGACGCTGGAATTCCACTTGCAATGTCTAACAGATCCAGTGGCTGCTCTAACTGTTCATACCCTGCCATTCTTGTCGTGGGCTGCATCGTTCCTTCTTTGAGATACCAGACTGCCTGCATTGCCCGCATTCCCAAGTGTTTTGCCGTCACAAGCTCGTTGCTTCCACCATCGCCAACATAGATACATTCCTCCGGTGACACAGAAAGCTTCTCCATACACCGTCTGTATATCAACTCATCCGGCTTTTGTACGCCCTCTTCATAGGACAGGCACACTGCATCAAAATACGGAAACAACACGCTTCTCCGGATCACCATTGCTTCCTCTGAAAAACAATTACTGATCAGTCCCACCTTGATTCCCCGTCTTCGCAGGCCTTCTAACATCGGACGGATCTGTGGATCCATATGCCGCAAACATTCTTCCTTGGTTGCCACCCTGTTTCTTACGATCATCCGAAGTTTTTCTTCTATATGATCACAGGAATTTTCCTCTAATATGATCCTTATTGTGTCCTCAAAGGTTAATTTTCCTATGCTTCGGTCAGCTTCCATTGCCCGCCACATCGGAATAAAGTTCTCTGCCGGAATCCCCGCATCTACTGCCATTTCCTTTCCAAAATATACCGGACAATTATAATGTGAGATCAATGTCTCGAACATATCAAATAATACTGCCTTAACCATCATCTTTCCCTCAAAACTTTCCACAGAGAATACCTACAAATAAATATATCAATCCTGTATTTATTTCTTCCCAATGTGGAAAAATCCTTTCTTCTCATACGTCTCACTGGTATATGAGATTACCTCATATCCGATGTCTTTAACTACTTTCCCCACCTGCGGCATATCCAGTTCTTTCTCGCTGATTACAACCGTCTCGCCTGCCTTGGCAGAAGAAGTCACCTTCTTTACCATAAAATGACTGCGGATCACATCATTCATATGTGACTCACACATACTGCACATCATACCATCAATCTTTAATACTGTCTTTACCATATTCTCATACTCGCTTTCTGTATTGAGAAATCCGGGCTATGTCAGATTTCCCTCACAGCACTCACTATATACCCCATATAGGTATATAGTCAATTCTGTTTATTGAGAATATCTGTCAAATAGCCATTGATTCCGAAGAAGTTACATCTAATCGTCCCCTTCACTCATCCGATAACCAACGCCCAATTCATTGATAATATAATTCTGTTTTCCCGGCTGCGCTCCTAATTTCTTACGGATATTTGCCATATTAACCTGCAGCTTCTTGGTACTTCCTGCATCCTTGTAACCCCATATCTCTGCAATGATCGTGTCATAAGTAAGCATCTTTCCGGCATGCTCTGATAATAATGCCACAATGTTATATTCGGTCTGTGTCAGCCGGATCTCTTCTCCATCAATCGTAACATACCGTGCATCATAATCAATGATAAGCCCTCTTGACTTGAATTTTCCGCCCGGTCGCATTCCATTCTCAGCCCGGTGAGATGCCGTACGCAATGCCGATCCGACCCGCGCTACCAACTCTTTCGAACCAAATGGTTTTGTCACATAATCATTCGCTCCTGCATTTAACGCCAAAACTTTGTCTTTCTCATCTGTTCGTGCAGAGAGTACAATAATCGGAACCAGTGAGTCTTTTCGTATCTCTTCTAAAAACTGCATTCCATCCTGATCTGGAAGACCCAGATCTAAGATAACCAGATCCGGTCGATGGGATGCAAACATCAGATTCCCCTCTTCACAGGAATGTGCCGATAACGCCTGATATCCATTCGCATCCATTAATGCGCATAATAGATTATTAATATGCACCTCATCTTCTATCACTAATACCTTATACCGATTCTTCATGTTCATCATCCTCTCCTAAATCCAGATTAAACCGAAAAATAGCACCCCCGTCCTTACTATTCTCCACTGTAATATCACCTCCATGCGCACGGATAATCGTAGCACATACCGATAATCCGATTCCTGCATTTCCTTTCTGTCGATCAGTAGTCTCTTCCTCACTCATGTAATTCCCATTAAACAGATTCTTCATCTTTTCCGATGCAATCCCACATCCATCATCCCGTATTTCAAAGATTGCCTGATTCTGTATCGTAAATACTTTTAACCAGATCTGTGTCAACCCTATTCCATGAAGTACTGCATTCTCTAAGAGATTACTCATGACCTGTTCTATCAGGATTGGATCCATCGGGATTACGACCATCTCATCCGGAATATCTACAGATACCTCATATGCTGCATAGTGCTTATTGAACTTAACCAATACAGAATCAATCAACTCATCTAATACGGTCGGCACTTTAATGATCTGTACATGACTTCCATCCAGTCTCGTAATAGACAACAGATTCTCTACCATTCTGCACAACCACTGGGAATCTTGCTGAATTCCCAACAACATCTGCTGTTTCTGTTCTCTTGTCAATGTCTCCTCATTTTCCAACATTGCAGAACTGGAACCATATATTGTGGTAAGTGGCGTTCGCAGATCATGTGACACGGCACGTAATAGATTTGCGCGCATTTTTTCTTTCTCACTCTCTGCTTTCAGACTCTCCTGATACTTAATCTTACTCGTCAGAAAACAGGTGATCAATGTGACCGCAACCATAATAACAGCAGAAATTATATTCTCCGGTATTGTAAAATTAATTTTAAAATAGGGAAAGGTAAATGCATAATTCAAGACCAGCACACTACAGATGGATGCTAACACACCGTAGAGATATCCGTCTGTGAATACAGCGATCAGAAATACTCCAAGTACAACAATAGCAGGTACTAATGCCGCCTCAGAAAATATATTCTGTATCAATAAACACAGTAAGAAGTCCACAACCAGACTTCCTATTGTAACAACAATATTCCTAATTACTCCTACATGCTTTTCTTTTCTGTTCATGTTCCCCTATTCCATCCTAATATAAATATTTATCATATTGCATCATAGCATATTTTTAATTAAGAGACAGATAAGAAAAACCTTAATACTGTGACCCCATTCCACTCTCTGTTCTTCTCTCCCTCTCTCTGATCACCTGATTCAACCGGTTCAACACCTTCTTCTTATCCGCACTCCACATTGGTGCTACGAGCGTCCGTTTATCGCCGTCTCCGGTCATGCGATGTATGACCATATCCTTTGGTAACAATGCAATACAATCCGCAACCAGTTGCACATATTCTTCTAATTCCAGAACCTGAAACTTTCCCTGCTGATATTCTTTCTCCAGATCTGTTCCCTGTATCACATGCAGAAGTTGAAGTTTGATTCCATTGACACCACTTTTACCAACATAATCTACGGATGCTAACATATCTTCCCGACTTTCACCCGGAAGTCCTAATATCACATGCACGATAACAGATATACCGGCTTCCTGCAGCCGCTTCACAGCATCATCAAAGACAGATAAAGCATATCCTCTTCGTATATATTGTGCTGTATTCTCATGTATAGTCTGTAAGCCTAATTCCACCCAGACCGGCATTTTCCGGTTACATTCCATCAATAACCGGAGCACTTCGGGAGACAGACAATCCGGTCTGGTCGCAATTGATAATGCTACGATATCTTCCTGTTTCATAGCCTCATCATAAAGTTCACGCAATCTTGATACCGGTGCGTATGTATTTGTAAATGCCTGAAAGTATGCTATGTACTTGCCTTCTTTGATCTTACCTGCAACCCTCTCCTTTGCTTTTGCAATCTGCAAAGCAATTGATTCCATCCGATCCTGTGCAAACTCACCGGAACCAGCTCCTGAGCAGAAAATACATCCTCTCGTATCTAATGTACCATCCCGGTTTGGACAGGTAAATCCACCATCTATAGCAATCTTATATACTTTTTGTCCAAAGGTATCCCTCAAATACTGATTCAATGAATAATATTCCATATATCACACCTATCTCTCTTACCGAATGTCCATCCGGCAAATAATTCACCCTTGCAAACAAATGAACTGTTATCATTATATCCCTCAACAGATAAATACCGGGACTTTGTAATCTATGATAACAAACTCCCGGTATGCATTCTGATAGAATCCTCTACCTGCTGACTCTATCTTTTTATCTTCTTCTATTCTTGCTCTGCATCTTCTCTCAGATTATACTCATCTACAGTTGTCTTCAATGCATTTGCACAATTGATCAATTCATCACTGATAGCTGCATTCTCCTGGCTGGTGGCCGCATTCGCATCAATAATAGCTGCAATATCATGTACGCTCTTGTCAATCGCCTCAACTGCGCTCATCTGACTCTTAACAAACTCTGTAATCTCTAAAATATCCTTATTCGACTTCAACGAATTATTAATACCTGTCTGTAAGGTTACTGATGTCTTATCTGCTAATTCCTTACCGACATCAACAGCCTGCATAGAATTCTCAATGAGTTTGGTAATCGTATCCGTTGCTTCTGCAGAAGCCGCCGCAAGTTTGCTGATCTCATCCGCTACAACTGCAAATCCCTTACCGGCTTCACCCGCTCTGGCTGCCTCAATAGAAGCATTCAGTGCTAACAGATTCGTCTCTTCTGATATATTATTGATTGTCGTGATAATTACCCCAATCTCCTTAGAGGTCTCTTCAATGGATTCCATTGCCTGTAACAAGGATTGCATCTCTTCATTACCCAATGCTAACTGCTTATTCGTAAGCTGAGAAAACTCGCTTGCTGTCTCTGCATTCTGCGTAATATGCTGAATCTGTTCTGACAATACCGCAATATTGCCAACCAAACCCTGCACTGCAAGATTCTGCTCTGTCGCACCATTTGCAACCTGCATCGTACTCTCCTGTACCTGACCGGAATAATTCACAACAATCTCAGATTGTTCATTCACCTGTCCAAATGCACGATTCAACTTATCAATAATTGTATTCAATCCATTCTTAATTGCAATAAACGCACCCTGATATTCCACATGAGATTCCACTGCAAGATTATTATTGGAAATGTTATTAACAACAAAAGTGATATCTCCAATGTATGTCTTCAACTGCTCTACAGTATCATTTAACGAAACCGTCAGCATTGCAATCTCCTCTGCAAGTGGTTCTTCATTAAAAGCAACATCCAGATTACCCTGTGCAATCTCTGTTACCTTCTCTGCAATTGAAGACAGAGGACGGAACCAATGATTCATCTCCCTCTCGCAATATCTGCGAATTATAATGCGTATTCCAATCATAATAAGAATCAACGCAATCAGAATAACAATCGTCAAATTCAGGCTTCTGCTTGCCGGCATAATATAAACAACCTTCCAGTTAACAGATGGTACATCTGCTGACATTGCCAGTTTCAAGCCAAACGTATAATCATTCACATAGTATACCTTATCTGTCTTGGATAATTTCTTAAATGCACCCTTTCTTGCCTTATCTAAGGTTGTACTAGAATCTGCCGAAAGTGCAAGACTCTTATCCGGATTCGTTACGATCATTCCATCTGCAGTTACCAGAAATGCATATGATTTTCCTCTATAACTGTTCTTCATAAGAGAAATCATATCATCCATATAGATATCCATTCCACAGGCACCAATGCATTCGCCATCCTGCATCATACGTTTGGAAAGTGTAATGCAATACTGTCCTGACTGCTCATCGATATATGGATCTGATACAAAAAAGTCATCTGTATCCATGGTACCTGTATACCAATCACGATCCCTGAAATCAAAATCCTCCGGTGGTTGCCAGCCACCACTCATAACCAGATGTTTGTCCGCATAGGCAACATATACTGCAGACAGACTATCATTCGCCTCTACAATCGTATCCACATACTTAAGTGTTGCTGCATCCCCTTTGATCTGTTCTGTCTCCATCATACGAACCAGACCGTTCAATTGCACCAGCTTATCGTTAAATTGTTCATCTACTTGCAAAGAATAGTCTGACGTCACCGACTTCATCTGATAGGAACTCATCCTTGTTGCATAAAATACAGTGATTATAATCGTGATAATCCCAGCTCCTATCAGTAAACCGCTGATGATCCGCATTATAATCTTATTAATCCGACTTACATAAGAACCCTGCATTGTATATCCTCCATTATTTCGTCAAAACCTGCTATAATTTTACTACAGTTCATAGATTGTTGCAAGCAGGATCCAAATATATTATACTAAATGAATCAACAACTATACGAAGGAGAATGATTATTATGTCCACTACATACCAGACCGGCAATGCAACCAAAAGCAAAATTCTTACACAGAGCAAATTATTATTTCACCAAAAGGGATATGCCGCAACTACTTACACGGATATCAGTACATCCGCTAACGTGAATCGTGCATTGATTCCCTATCATTTTCAGAGCAAACCAATCCTTGGGAAAGCTGTCTTTCAGGAGATTCTGACCCAGACACATATGAAGTTAGATACAATTTTAGACATGTCCCAGTTTTCTGCAGATTTTGCCGGAATGCTTCACCTGATGTCCTTCTATTATCTCTTGCAGGACAATATATTTGCTACATTCTGTACACAGGTGCTTGCAGATGACCATACAATATTATTTAACTTTGAAACAGAGCAAGCAGAATTATTATCACTTAGCAAAAAGCTCTCCTCTATCTCTAGTGAAGAGCTTCATATATTGACACTCATGCACATTGGAATTAAAGAACAAATGATTCAGTACCTCATGTTTCATCCTGAAATGAATGTAAACGCCATTGCAAAGATGCATCTTGCACTTCTCTTAAGCTATATCGGACAGTCTCGTAAGAAATGCGACGAACTGATCGACGCAGCCTGTGAAGTACTTGATATGCTGTCCTTCCAGATAGATGACTCATTCACAGTCTCCATTTCATTTAGCTAATATACAACATAAGCATATAATAAAAATACATATTCTTGCTTTCACATGCAATATAGCTCATAATTTCAAAAAGCATTGCACACAGTTATATTTTATGTTAAAATAATTTTCGAATTAAGTTTAGAATATCAAAAATAGAAACATAGCATTTAGTTCTATACACTACTTATAAATATCGAAGGGAAAGTCAGGTGATTCAATATGAACAAACTAATGACTTGGATTAGTGAACCTAACCATATGAAAAAGATTATTATTGTTTTATTCTTTGCATTTATTTCTTACCTCTCATTTTGCAATGGTGAGAATTTCGGAAGATTTGTGTATACTATTTTTCACTAAATATTTAACATACATACGTTTGCAATATATTTGAGCATTATTTAAAAGCGACTCATGATAATAGAATGTAATCATGAGTCGCTTTTTGAATGTTTTTAATCACACATATGCATTTACAGTCATCGACCCAACTTCTAATATGGCTTCGGGTGTGGCGATAAGCACAGCAAGTAAGGATAATTTTGTGATACACAGCACATGTACATAAAAAGTAGATCCCGGCTTTGGGTGGTCTGTCATGATTGCAAGCAGGTACGTGGAGCACGCCAGCACTTTGCGACGTAGTAATAAGCAGAACGAACCAAAATAGGATATGGATTAAAAATATATACGTATAATTCGTAGATACATTTAGAAATCCATATCCTATTTTGCGTGAGTTCGCTTATTATAAGGAGCATTAGTGTCTGCTGCGTGCGAGTCGTAACGCAAGTGTGCCTGCTGCAACATGACACCACCCAAAAGCCGGGTACACAACCTTCAACATGCGCGTCCCGTCCTCACTTACGCTGTGCAAGGGTAAAAGAATTTATACGGGTACGTCCTGTGTATAATCAACACCTTCCACCCGGAATCCAAACATCTGATAGAAATCATTCCAATATCCTTCCGTATCTGCCACCTGCAACAGATTATCACTATTGATCTCCTTCCAGATATCCATAACTTCTTTCTGGACATCTTCCCGCATTTCCCAGTCATCTACATGGATCATACCATCCTGCTGTGTCTTTACACCATCCGTACCATATACATTCTCGTTGTACAAGCGGTACATCTGCTCGATACAGCCCTCATGCAGATTCTTTTCTTTCATCACCTTATATAAGACAGAAAGATATAATGGAACAACCGGAATTGCTGCACTTGCCTGTGTTACCAAAGCTTTATTGACAGATACATATGCCTCAATATCATGTGTCTTATACTCTTTTGTAATCTCTATTGCAGTCTTAGACAAATGATTCTTCGCCTGTCCGATCGTACCATCATGATAGATTGGATATGTCAGTGTTGGTCCAATATACGAATATGCAAGTGTCTTCGCATGTTCTTCCAATACTCCTGCTTCGTCTAATGCCTGAATCCAATCCATCCAGTCTTCACCGCCCATAACCTTGATTGTTGACTGAATTTCTTCTTCGTTAGCACAGGAGATTGTTGCCTCTCCAATCGTATTGTCCCGCAGATTCCAATTCTTCTGGGTAAATGGCTCTCCCACGGTCTTCAAGCAGGATGAGTATGTTGTTCCATCCGCCGTTGTTCTTCTTGGGGATGCCAATGAATAGACAACCAGATCCACCTTTCCCAGATCCTTACGTATCAGATCAATCACCTGCTGCTTTACCTCAACAGAAAATGCATCACCATTGACAGATTTGGTATAGATTCCTGCCTGTGCTGCCGCTTCATCAAATGCCTGTGTATTATAATATCCCGGTGTCGCAGTACGCTTACCACTTGCCGGCTTGTCAAAATAGACACCAATTGTGGCTGCACCCATGCCAAATGCTGCCGTAATTCTAGATGCTAATCCATATCCGGTAGAAGAGCCTATCACCAAAACCTTTTTTGCTCCTGCAATTGCACCTTGTTTTTTCACATACGCAATCTGTGACTCCACATTCTTCTTACAGCCAACCGGATGCGCTGTTGTACAGATAAATCCTTTTACTTTAGGTTCTACAACCATACTTTGTTCTCCTTTTCTTCTCCTGATAACGGATCCTTGCAAATTGGTACATAGATACTGAAATATATCCATTCACAATTACTTTCATCCTCAAAACAAAGAATTGCGGAATTCACATACTGTTTCTTCCGCAATTCTAATACGCCTTATAATACCTGTTACAACTTACAGATATCTACCAACGTTAAATGCTCTTTGTTTGCTTTCTCTAATGAAGTAAGCAATGCATCTGCTGTATCTAAGCTGGTAAGCACCGTAACACCTGTCTCAATTGCATGACGACGGATAATAAATCCATCCTTGCTTCGCTCAATACCCTGTGCCGGTGTATCTATAACCAGATCAATCTCATGGCTTAAGATTAAGTCTAACAGGTTTGGAGATGGCTGTTCTACCTTGTTAATCGGCTTTGCAGGAATACCGTTTTCGTTTAATACACGACAGGTACTTCTTGTTGAATAGATCTCATATCCCAACGCTGCAAAACGCTTGCCAATCTCAACGGCATCTAATTTATCCGAATCCTTTACGGTAAGTACCATCTTTTTATGCTTTGGAAGATCCACTCCGTTGCCAAGGAATGCCTTATATAAAGCTTCATTAAAGTCCTTAGCAATACCTAAGCACTCACCGGTTGATTTCATCTCAGGTCCAAGGCTGATCTCAGCTCCACGCAGCTTCTCAAAGGAGAATACCGGCATCTTAACCGCATAATACTCACTCTCCGGCTGTAAGCCCGGCTCATAACCGAGATTACGGATCTTCTCACCGATAATTACCTTAGAAGCAAGGTCAACAATCGGAATACCAGTTACCTTACTGATATATGGCACCGTTCTGGATGAACGTGGATTCACCTCAATGACATATACCTCATCCTGATATACAATGAACTGAATATTGATCAGACCGATAACATGCAGGCTCGTTGCAAGCTTTCTGGTATAATCCTCTAATACTCTCTTCACCTTGTCAGAAAGACTTCTGGCTGGGTATACGGAAATACTATCACCGGAATGGATACCTGCACGCTCTACATGCTCCATGATACCCGGAATCAGGATATCCTCGCCATCACATACTGCATCTACCTCAACCTCTTTACCCATCAGGTACTTATCTACTAAGATCGGATGCTCCTGAACCGTACGGTTGATTATATCCATAAACTCAACGATATCTTCATCGCTGATTGCAATCTGCATACCCTGTCCACCTAATACATAAGATGGTCTTACAAGTACCGGATAACCTAACTCATTAGCAGCCTCTAATGCTTCTTCGCAGGTAAATACTGTCTTACCTGCTGGTCTTGGAATACAGCATTTCTCGAGAATCTCGTCAAATAATTCTCTATCTTCAGCCGCATCTACATTCTCAGCGGAAGTACCAAGAATCGGTACACCCATCTTAAGCAGATCCTCTGTCAGTTTGATTGCTGTCTGACCACCAAACTGCACAACCGCTCCATCCGGTTTCTCCAGATTCACAACTGCTTCTACATCTTCTGCTGTCAACGGCTCGAAATACAATTTATCTGCAATATCAAAGTCTGTACTTACTGTCTCCGGGTTATTGTTAATAATGATCGTCTCGTAACCACTCTCTGAAAGCGCCCACGTACTGTGTACAGAACAGAAGTCGAACTCAATACCCTGTCCGATACGGATCGGTCCGGAACCTAATACCAATACTTTCTTTCTCGTACGGGTTGCATCTACCTCACACTCACCATCATAGCATGAATAATAATATGGTGTACTTGCCTCAAACTCTGCCGCACAGGTATCAACCATCTTATATGCCGGATGAATATCATAAGAGAAGCGAAGATCATGAATCTCTTCCTTTGTCTTGCCTGTAATCTGTGCGATCACTTCATCCGGGAACTCAATACGCTTTGCCTCAAACATTAATTCTTTCGTCAACTCTTCCGTTGCAAGACGTTTCTCCATGTTGACAATATTCTCAATCTTATCTAAGAACCACAGATCAATCTTTGTAATATTCTGAATCTCTTCTAATGTAATACCACGACGGATTGCCTCTGCCACTACGAAGATACGACGGTCATCCACACGATGTAACTCTTCGTGAATCTCCTCAATCGGACGTTCTCCAAGATCTTCATAAATCAGACTGTTCACATGTTGTTCCAAAGAACGAAGTGCCTTCATCAAAGCGCCCTCAAAGTTCGTACAGATACTCATAACCTCACCGGTCGCCTTCATCTGAGTTGTCAGCTTACGGCTCGCCTTAATGAACTTATCAAATGGAAGTCTTGGAATCTTAACAACACAGTAATCAAGTGCAGGCTCAAAACTTGCATAAGTCTTACCGGTAATTGCATTCTTGATCTCGTCCAAATGATATCCTAACGCAATCTTTGCAGATACTTTTGCGATTGGGTATCCGGTTGCCTTTGATGCCAATGCAGAAGAACGGCTTACACGAGGATTAACCTCGATAACGCAATATTCAAACGAATCCGGATTCAATGCAAACTGTACGTTACAGCCACCAGTGATCTTTAATTCAGAAATAATATTCAATGCTGAACTTCTCAACATCTGATACTCTTTATCTGCTAATGTCTGAGAAGGAGCTACAACGATGGAATCACCGGTATGCACTCCAACTGGATCTAAATTCTCCATATTACAAACACAGATACCGGTACCATTTGCATCCCGCATTACCTCATACTCAATCTCTTTCCAGCCTGCAATACAACGTTCAACCAGAACCTGACCAACACGTGATAATCGAAGACCATTTTCCAGAATCTCAATAAACTCTTCTTCATTTGCGGCAATACCACCACCGGAACCACCTAATGTATACGCAGGACGAAGAACTGCCGGATAACCGATTACCTTAACGAAATCTAATCCATCTTCTACATTCGTAACAACCTTCGATGGAGCGATCGGTTCACCGATCTTTTCCATTGTCTTCTTGAACTCGTCACGATCCTCCGCTTTCTTGATCGTTTTAGCAGAAGTACCAATTAAACGCACATTATGCTGACGCAGGAAACCGGACTCTTCCAGTTCCATGGCAATATTCAATGCTGCCTGACCACCTAATGTAGGTAAAATACTATCTGGCTTTTCTTTCATAATAACCTTTTTCACGATCTCAGGTGTCAAAGGCTCAATATATACTTCATCTGCAATGTTCTTGTCCGTCATGATCGTTGCCGGATTGGAATTGATCAGAATAACGAAAATCCCCTCTTCTCTTAACGCACGACATGCCTGTGTACCGGCATAATCAAACTCTGCAGCCTGTCCGATTACGATAGGACCGGAACCAATAACTATAACCTTCTTAATATTCGGATTCTTTGGCATTATTTAGACACCTCCATCATATTCATAAACTCATCAAACAAATAGTTCGTATCGAGCGGTCCTGCACAGGCTTCCGGATGGAACTGGACGGTCTGAACATTCTTTCCAAGATAATGAACACCCTCTACAGTTCCGTCATTCACATTAACAAAACTTACTTCCGCAATATCACGGTCAATCGTAGATTCTTTCACCATATATCCGTGGTTCTGCGTAGAAATATATACCTTTCCAGTCTTCAGATCTTTCACCGGATGGTTCGCCCCACGGTGTCCATATTTCATTTTTTCTGTATCTGCACCATTTGCCAGGGCAAGCAACTGATGACCTAAACAAATTGCAAAAATCGGTACTTTGGTTGCAAATAACTTCTTAATCTCTTCAATTACGCCAACATTGGTCTTAGGATCTCCAGGTCCATTAGTTAACATAATTCCGTCCGGTTTTGCTTCCAGAATGGTCTCTGCTTTCGTATAAGAAGGATATACAGTTACATCGCAACCTCTCTTTGTCAGCTCACGAATAATATTCTTCTTTGCACCGAGATCAATAACTGCAACCTTGAATCCATCTCCCTCAAAATGCTGAATCTCTTTACAGGTTGTAAGTCGAACGACATCTCCAATCTCATATTCTTTCAGCTTTGGAATAACCGCCTCGAGATTATAGTTCTCATCAGTCGTAATCATTCCACGCATAGTTCCCTTCTCTCTAAGAATCTTGGTAATTGTTCTGGTGTCTACACCTTCAATTCCGGTAATCTTATTATCTACAAGGAACTTCTCTAATGACTCCTGATTTCTGAAATTACTTGGAAGCTTTGCAATCTCTCTTGTGATAAAGCCGGACTGCCAAGGCTTATCTGCCTCCATATCTTCAAAACAGATTCCATAGTTACCAATCAATGGATATGTCATACACACTGCCTGTCCTGCATACGAAGGATCTGTTAAGACCTCCAGATAACCTGTCATCGATGTGTTAAATACAATCTCACTGATAATTTCTTCTGTACAGCCAACGCTTTTACCCTCAAAAACATGACCGTCTTCCAGGATTAGAAATGCTTTCATACGTACCTTCCTTTCCGATTTTTGCCCAAAAAAAAAACCACTAATAAAACCTATACTTATCCGATAGGCGGGCTTTTTCTTTCTCTATATGTTCTCAAATTGTAAAGATTCTAACACACTTTTTTCTCTTTTGCAACCCCTTTTTATGATTCAGACGCATGTTTTTGTTTTCGTGCAATCTCCTCTTCCTTGCTATATTTACATCCACAAAAATCCTGCCGGTATAAATGGTACTGCTCCGACAACTCAATCGATCTCTTATATCCGTTTTTCTTCTTAAAATCAGCATATAAATACTCCACATCCAGTTGTTGCATCAACTGTTCTCCAATCTCATTTAACCACTGTGCATTTTTATATGGACTGATTGATAACGTCGTGGTAAAAAAATCAAACCCCTTTTCTTTCGCCAATAATGCTGTACTCTGCAATCGAAGCTGATAGCAGGCATAGCATCTTTTGCTTCGTTCCCCAAGTTTTTCCAATCCCTTTATTGCATTGTCAAACTGCGACGTACAGTATTCCCCTTCTATAAAAGATACCGGATATCGGGTCGGAAGTTCTCCGATCAACCGTTTTTGCTCTGCAACCCTTTTATCATACTCATCTTTTTCAGAAATATTGGGATTATAATAATAAATCGTTATTCTGAAATATCTGCTTAAATATTCTAAGACATAACTAGAACACGGTGCACAACAACTGTGTAATAACAATGTCGGAACTTCACCTGTCCGTTCGGCAGTCTGTTCAATTTTTTGAAGTGCCTGATTCAATTTTAGCTGAAAGTTTATATTTGCTTGCATTTTTTTCTCCATATTATTCATATTCACCAATCAAAAAACCTTGTCTATTATATAATTTGATGCATTTTTGTGCAGAATTACCAGTTGACTTTGTGTACAATAAACAATATACTATTATTAAAAGAACGTATATAATTATGAATAAGTTATGACGATTTGTCAAATTATTTTTATCAGGAGGTGTCTCATATGACAGTCGAGCAGGCAGTTAAGAAATATAAGTTAGAACCACTTAATGTATATACAGCTAAGGCAAAAGCAAAAGAATTGAATGTCGAAGAAGTTTTATACATGAACGTCCAGAAGAACAAATACGCTTACATCGTTAAGGATGGTGCCAGAGGATATGTTCTTTATCAGGACGAGATGAGTTTCTACACAAAGATGTACAAAGGTCTTAAGATGACTCCATTAGAGCCATAAGCGTACATATTTTATTGGGAGTATTCAGACTCCTTATGAATTAAATGATAAGAACTGTTAATGAGGGAATCATTTCTCCCAATTAACAGTTCTTTTTTTACAATCAATTCCAGAATAATCCTCTCTTCTCTTTCAAATAATATTTCTAATTACTTTGTACCCAAAAGAAATGAGGTATTCATAATGAATCGCAAAACCGGTATGCAATCCTATTCAAATATCATATTAAAGTATCTGTTTCTATTTTTGGTAGGTGGTTTTACCTATTTTTATTTAGAAATACTTTTTCGTGAACGTTCCCACTTTTCCATGATCCTCTGCGGAGGACTTGCTTTTGTATTGTGCGGTGCATTAAATCAATGGTCACATTTTCGCATTTCTGTTGTCAGTCAGATGATTCTTTCTGCACTTATTATCACTATATTAGAATTTGTAACCGGATATATTATTAACATCAAACTGCATTGGAACGTATGGGATTATTCGTCCCTGCCTTACAATCTGTTAGGACAGATATGTGTTGCTTATTCCGCAATCTGGCTGTTGCTTTCCCTTGTCTGTATTTTTGTAGATGACTGGATCCGTTGGAAAATATTTGATGAAGAAAAACCAAAATATGTATGGTGGTGAGGTGCTCACCTATTTCTGATCATAACCTGTCAAGCACGGG
>HF987831.1 GCA_000431135.1 Clostridium sp. CAG:590 | reverse complement strand
ATATTGGTCTAAAAGCATTAATGCATCTGTATACGAGGTAACAGCCTTTAAAATGTCTGATTCTTCAACCTCCAATGTGCTTGCAAGCATCTTTGTTTGAATATCAACGGTTCTTTCAAGCGCTTGCAATCGTTTTTCATTAATAGCATAGCCTTGAATCACATATTGCTTTAACACAGAATTAGCCCATCTACGAAATGCGATGCCTCGTTTTGAATTAACACGATATCCCACAGATAATATCATAACACAGAATTAGCCCATCTACGAAATGCGATGCCCCGTTTTGAATTAACACGATATCCAACAGATAGTATCATGTCAAGATTATATATCTTAGGTTTTCGTCCTCCGGAACTTTTATCGGAAAAACCGATAGAAGTCTCATCCAACTCGCCTGACGATATAATATTATTGATATGCTCACTTAATGTTGCTTGTTTTACTTCAAACAATTCTACCATTTGTTTCTGCGTCAACCATACAGTTTCTAATTCTGGGCTTAACTCAACTTCAAGATTTATATCACCATCTGTAAATAAAACAATTTCATTTTTCAAAAATATCACCACCTATTACACCAAATAATTAATCGCATCTTTAACAGTCATACATGTAGCACACTCCTACAAATTCCGATTTGTTACTCACATGATATCATATTTTTTCTTCAATTACATCCACCTAATTTTAATAAACTGTCATTCGTCTTGCTTCTGTAACCAGCATTCGGTTAATCTTCTCCTGCACTGTTTCCTTTGCATCTTCATTGAAATGATAGCGGACAACATAGACTGTCTGCCCGATTTTCTTTGTAAATGTGTTCCCCTCTGTTTTTGTATTCATCATTTTTTTCATAATCATTTTGGAGCTCCAACTCTTTAAAATTGATTAAGAAGTCTCTTCAAACTTACTACACCAGTAATAATGAAATCCGTTTTAAGGGCATTGTGTGTCTAATATGAAAAAAGTCATGAAATCGTAAGAATTTAATAAGGATTTGAGAATATATGAATCCTCTTGTTCTGATAGGATAGATACAATGTAAGTTGTATCGGCATGATCGGAATAGGAGGATTTTTTATGGATATGGGATTACAATTAGATGATAGAGAAGAAGTTCAGGTATGGGATGGTATATATAAGGAACTATCCGGACGGGAAGAACATCATGGAGAGAATAAATCAGAGACAGCAAGGAGGGTAAGCCGGCGTCAACAGATCAGGATGAAGAAAAGAAGAAAGAAGCTGGCAAGACGGCGCAGGAGAAGAAAGATTCTTGGAATTGGGATCGTATGCGTAGGGATATATATGGCAATACATATTGTAGGAAGTCTGATCGGGGGAGTTATCGGTGCATTTGGTTTTGGAAAGAAAACGACCGTGGTTCCGGACTCTAAGTATATATCTAATACACCACAGGTGTTGGATGAGAATGAAGTGCAGCAGAAGCTACAGGCATTAGCACAGGAATATCCGGAGTTTGAAGAAGTCTATGATAATGCAGATGCGTATCCACAGAAACTGTTAGTAGCACTTTGTAATAATCCGGAAATGATTGATTTTGTAAAAGGGTATCCCGACGCAGATGGTTCTGGTGAGGGCTGGCTGACAAAGAATGAATTGTCACAGAGATTTCCGCTTTTGCTGCAATGGGACAAGCGATGGGGTTATATTCCTTATGGGGATAATGTGATTGGATTGTCGGGATGTGCACCGACCTGTCTATCCATGGTGATCTTAGGATTGACAGGGAATGAGGATGCTACACCGGATGCAATTGCACAGTATGCTACGGATAATGGTTATTATGTAGATGGAGTAGGAACGGCATGGAGTCTGATGACCGATGTTGGAACATATGGGGTGATTGGGCAGGAGACAACTTTAAGTGAAAGTAATATATATAATGAATTGGAGAGCGGTCATCCGATCATATGCAGTATGCGACCGGGCGATTTCACAAGTGTAGGACATTTTATTGTATTAACCGGAACGGAGGACGGTAAGATCCGGGTGAATGATCCGAACAGCCTGACCAGAAGCAGGCAGTTGTGGGATTATGATACGTTAGCAGACCAGATTAGTAACTTGTGGGTGTTTGTAAAGGGATGATGTTGTGTCATTGCGAAAGAATATATATTTATGAAAATCCGTAATGAAATTATGGGAAAATGTATACAATAATATTAATCCTGTTGACACATACACGCAACACGGGTATAATTTAATTATGATAAAGAGTTTTGCGGACAAAGAGACAGAAAAAGTCTATAATCAGATATTTTCGAAGAAACTTCCACAGAACATTCAAAAAATTGCATTGAGAAAATTGATAATGATTGATAATGCGAAGAGTGTGGAGGACTTAAGAGTTCCACCAGCGAACCATCTTGAACAACTACAAGGTGATCGCAATGGACAATATAGCATTAGAATCAATGATCAGTATAGGATTTGTTTTCTTGTTATAGGTCAGTGCGATTTTTGTGATGTCGAGATTGTTGATTATCATTAGGAGGTGACTGATTATGAATCGTATCATTGAAACGCCAAAAGTAAGCGAAATATTGAAAGAAGAATTTATGGAACCTTTGGATATTTCAGCATATAAATTAGCACGGGAGATTCATGTACCTGTGTCAAGGATTCAGGATATTTTACATGACAGAAGAAAGATTACAGTGGACACTTCACTTCGACTTGCAAAGTATTTTGGGGTGTCGGATTCTTATTTTCTGGATATTCAAAATGATATAGATTTGCGTAATGCAAAGATGAATATGGAAGAAGAAATAGAAAGTATTCAAACATATCATTACGCATAAAAATGAATGGGTTAAAGACAGGTCTATTTCCCGGCTTGCAGGATGACGGTAACTGTTGTAAAATATAAATATCTATGGAATCAAGCAGACCACATGGCAGAGGATGAATGCTATGTGGTCTTAACGTGTTTTCGGTAAGAATAGGAATTAAGATATGAATAAGCGAACATTAAGAGTATTAGAATATTATAAGATCATTGAGCGGTTGACAAGCTTCGCAACATGTCCGGCAGGAAAGCGCATGTGTGAACGGTTAAAACCATCCACTGATCCGGTGGAGATCACAAAAAGTCAGGAAGAGACTGCGGATGCATTGAAGAGAGTATATCAGCAGGGAAGTCTTTCCTTTTCCGGGGTGTATCCGATCGGTGAGGCGATGAAGCGGGTAGCGGTAGGCGCAAGCCTTTCCATTCCGGAATTGTTAGATGTTGCAAAATTATTGCAGGTTGCAGGACATGCCAGACAATATGGGGAACAATCGCAGGACAAAGGCGAGGAAGGCGTGAATACCAGACAGGATTCCCTGACCGGATATTTTGAGAGCCTGATGCCGTTAGAGCATTTATCAAGAGAGATCAATCGTTGTATTTTATCTGAGGATGAAATTGCGGATGATGCATCCGCAACATTGAAAGACATTCGGAGAAACATGAAAGCAACCAACGGTAAAGTGCATGATGTATTGAATGGTATTGTGTCCAGACAGACGAATCAGAGCATGTTGCAGGATACAATTGTTACGATGCGTAACGGACGGTATTGTATTCCGGTTAAATCAGAGTACAAGGGACAGTTTCCGGGTATGGTGCACGATCAGTCATCAACCGGTTCTACATTTTTTATCGAACCTATGGCGGTTGTGAATCTGAATAATGAACTGAAAGAATTAGCTGCAAAAGAGGCAATGGAGATCGAGAAGATCCTGGCTCGTTTAAGTGAACAGGTGGCACTGTCAAAGGATGCGTTAGAAAGTAACGTGGAAGTGCTGACAAAGCTGGATTTCATTTTTGCCAAAGCATCCTATGCCAAATCGTATGATGGTACGGAACCGGAACTGAATACGGAAGGCAGAACCAATCTGAAACAGGCAAGGCATCCGTTGCTGGAACGTCATTCGGTTGTTCCGGTAGATATCCGGTTAGGGGATGAATATACGATGCTGATCATTACCGGACCGAATACAGGTGGTAAAACGGTATCGCTGAAAACATTGGGACTGCTTACATTGATGGGACAGTCCGGATTGCACATTCCGGCATTTCAGGGTTCGACACTTGCGATTTTTGAGGATGTATTTGCGGATATTGGGGATGAGCAGAGTATTGAACAGAATTTGAGTACATTTTCTTCCCATATGACAAATGTGGTATATATTATGAAACATGCAACACCGCACGCATTAGTCTTGTTTGATGAGTTAGGCGGTGGGACGGATCCGGTTGAGGGTTCCGCACTTGCCATATCCATATTGAATGATCTGCATAACCGGGATATCCGGTGCATGGCAACGACGCATTACAGTGAGTTGAAGACATTTGCCATGACCACACCGGGTATTGAAAATGCATGTTGTGAATTTGATGTGGAAACCTTAAGTCCGACTTATCATTTATTGATCGGAATTCCGGGTAAATCCAATGCGTTTGCGATTGCAAAGAAATTAGGGATGGCAGATCGTGTGATTGAAAGTGCAAAGTCACAGATTGACAGCAGCACTGTTGATATGGAGGCGCTGCTTGCGGATCTGGAACAATCCAAAAGAACGATTGAACAGGAGCAGGCAGAGATTGCAGCCAATAAAGAGGAAATACAAAAATTAAAAGACCGGTTAGCTTCTAAGAATGAGCATATCGAACAGAGAAAACAGGATATTCTCCGTAATGCAAGAGAAGAAGCAAGAGAGATCTTAGAGGAAGCGAAGGCGTTTGCAGATGAATCCATCCGGAAGTATAACAACTGGGAGAAGAAACCACAGACAGCCAGTAATAAAGAGATGGAGAAGGCACGTGGCGAATTGCGGGATAAATTAAAATCCGTGAATAGCAAGTTAGAATATAAGACTTCAAACCGGAAGTCAAAAGCAAAAGCAAGTGATTTTCATTTAGGTGATTCCGTGCATGTGATCAGTCTGAATCTGGATGGAACCGTTCGATCCCTTCCAAATCAAAAAGGGGAACTTACCGTACAGATGGGAATATTACAGAGTACGGTGAAGATCAGTGATGTAGAGATCGTCAAAGAAGAGAAACAGACCAAACAGCAAAAGACCGCACAGTATCGTGCATCGGTGAACAAGGCAAAGAATATCAAGCCGGAGATCAATCTTTTGGGAATGACAGTGGATGAGGCGATCATGGAGTTGGATAAGTATTTGGATGATGCCTGTCTGTCACATTTGAATCAGGTCCGCATTGTACATGGAAAGGGAACCGGTGCACTCCGGAAAGGTGTACATGAATATTTGAAACGTCAGAAGTATGTAAAGTCTTTCCGGTTAGGTGAATTCGGGGAAGGCGATGCGGGTGTGACAATTGTAGAATTATAGAGCATATATGGTATAGAATAGAAACCGGATTGGGCGTGTAAGCGAATCAATCAGTATGACCTGTAAGGAAAGAAGGAGGTTTGTATGGAGAAGAAACGAATCTTGATCGTAGATGATGATGAGAATATTGCAGAGCTGATCTCACTGTATCTGTTGAAAGAATGTTTTGATACAGAGATTGTAGGAGATGGCGAACAGGCGTTAGTGAAATTTAAAGAATATAAACCGCAGTTAATATTGCTGGATATTATGCTGCCGGGAATAGATGGATATGATGTCTGCCGGGAGATACGAAAGAGCAGTAATGTGCCGATCATAATGCTTTCCGCCAAGGGGGAAGTATTTGATAAAGTATTAGGGCTTAAGATCGGGGCAGATGATTATATGATCAAACCTTTTGATTCCAATGAACTGGTAGCACGGGTGCAGGCGGTACTCCGGCGAGTGTCCCAGAATGAGGCGGCTGATGTGACTGCTTCGGAAGAGGAAAAGGACTGTGTGAAGTACGACGGATTGACGGTCGATCTTACCGGTTATTCCGTTATATATAACGGTAAGGCGATCGATATGCCGCCGAAGGAGATGGAATTGTTATATTTTCTGGCAAGCAGTCCGAATCAGGTGTTTACAAGAGAACAGTTGTTAGATCAGATCTGGGGATATGACTATATCGGGGATACACGAACGGTGGATGTCCACGTAAAACGAATTCGGGAGAAGATTAAAGATGGAAAGAACTGGTCGATTGCTACTGTGTGGGGCATCGGATATAAGTTTGAAGTGAAGTAGCCGGAGGGTTAGGATTGAAACGTACATTTTTTGATAATGTTATAATTGTGATCGTGCTTTTACTGATTGGTATATTTATTGCACTGGGTAGTTACACAACGTATGCAACACAGAAGGCACTGGTATCGGAGAAACAGAACAATCTGATCAATGAAGCAAATTTGTTATCGGAGCAGACGATTACTTCTTATGTACAGGGTATTACCTCAATGGAATATCTACAGGTGCGGTTTAATGAATTTGAAGATGCTCTTAAGACAAATGTCTGGTATTTTGATTCGAACGGAAAAATGATCGTGGTTTCGAATCCTGCCAATTATGAAAAATTGCCGTATAATCTGAAAGCGATCGATCAGGATATTAACCTGAAGAAAACATTTACGATGACAGGTGATTTTTATGGGATGTTCTCCGGAACGGTGATCAGTATTGGTCTGCCGATCTATACAGATAGCGGGCAAAACGGCTATTTGGTGCTGCATACATCTATGACAGAATTAGAAAGTTTGCAGGATGATATGTTGAGCATTATGTATATGCCTTTTCTTGTTATGATACTGGTTGTTGGTGTTGTATTAGCTTATCTTTCCGGAACGGTAATACGACCGATTACGAAGCTTAATAATGCAGCAAGAGAATATGCGAAGGGTAATTTTGATACAAGAACCGGAGTAAAGAGAAAAGATGAGATTGGAGAACTTTCTGATTCGTTGGAATATATGGCAAGCGAACTGAGTAAATTAGATGAATATAGAAAGAATTTTATTGCCAATATATCACATGATTTCCGATCACCGCTTACTTCGATCAAAGGATATTTAGAGGCAATGTTAGACGGAACAATTCCCGTGGAAAAATACGACCGTTATTTGAACATTGTGTTGACTGAATCAAAACGTCTTTCAAAGCTGACGACCGGATTATTAGAACTAAATGATTTTGATACATATGGTCCGATCCTGAAGAAACAAAACTTTGATGTGGTGGACATTATAAGGGAAGTACGGAATACGGTGGAAGGTGTATGTGATAATAAACAAATTGATCTGCGGTTAAATTGTCCGGCGGAGCATACCTTTGTGTATGCGGATAAGATGAAGATTGGTCAGGTTATCTATAATCTTGTGGATAATGCAATCAAATTCAGTCACAAAGGTGGACAAATTCAAATTACAGTATATGATAAGAATGATAAAGTATTTGTCTCTGTGAAGGACGACGGACCGGGAATTGAAAAAGACAAACAGAATAAGGTGTTTGACAGGTTTTATAAGACGGATCCATCAAGAGGAAAGGATAAACAGGGAACCGGATTAGGTCTGTCTATTACAAAAGAGATCATTAAGGCACATGGAGAACATATTGATCTGATCAGTACACCGGGAGTGGGAAGCGAGTTTGTATTCTCGCTGCCCAAGGCAAATGAACGCAAATAAGAATAATATAGTAGGAGGACAAGAATATGCGATATATTAAAGAATTAAGAGAAGGAGATATGATCTCATCTATTTATTTATGTAAGGATAAGAAGACGTTACAGACGAAGGCCGGAAAGAATTATTATTCCATGCAGTTGCATGATAAGACCGGATCTGTCGATGGTAAGGTGTGGGATCTGTCGAATGGAATCGGACATTTTGAATCCATGGATTATATTCAGGTGGATGCACAGGTGGTAAGTTTTCAGGGCTCTTTACAGTTGAATATCCGAAGAGTCAGAAAGGCAGAAGAAGGGGAGTATGATCCGGTTGACTATATGCCTTGTTCAAAACGTAATATAGATGAAATGTATCAGGAACTGGTTGAACTGATACATACGGTAAGAGAAGAACATCTTCACAAACTGTTGGAAATGGTGTTTGTGGACGATCCGGATTTTATAAAAGCATTTAAGATCCATTCTGCGGCAAAGACGATGCACCACAATTTTGCGGGTGGATTGTTAGAGCATAGCCTTTCAGTTGCAAGACTTTGTGAGTTCTATGTAAAGAGATATCCGGTGCTGAATCATGACTTGCTGATTACGGCAGCTCTTTGTCATGATATTGGCAAGATGAGCGAAATCTCTTCTTTCCCGGAAAATGATTACACAGATGAGGGACAGTTGATCGGTCATATTGTTACCGGTACGATCATGTTAGATGAGAAGATGAAGCAGATAGAGGGATTCCCTGTCAAACTGGGCAATGAGTTGAAGCACTGTATACTGGCGCATCATGGCGAGTTGGAATTTGGTTCGCCGAAGAAACCTGCTTTGATCGAGGCGGTTGCACTCGCATTTGCAGACAATACAGATGCCAAACTAGAAGGATTTATTGAATTATTAGATGGTGGGAATAATAACGGAAACAGCGAGTGGCTTGGATATAGCAGAATGTTTGAGTCGAATGTAAGACCAACGTCAAAACAGTAAAGGAAAGAAAGTTATGGAATGTTTAAGAGCACCCTTTCGTTTATCGGATATAGGGGAGCAGTATCGTGTGGCGAAAGAAAAAGGGAAAATGCCGGTTGAAGTCACAGGTACAGATGGATATGCAAGATATTATACGATGGATTGCCTGGGAACTGACCGGGTGAAACTGATCGTTACTTATAACGAAGACCGTGCAAAGGAAATCGTGGATGCATATGCATTTTTTGATCGAAATGTAATGTATTATCCCGCAAAAGACGTGTTGTTTTATAATGCAGATATACATGGACATACGATCCTACGACAAAGAATGGAAGTTGTAAAAGGGATTCTTGAGCAGACGGTGTCAACCGTCGTAGTGTCGGTTGATGCATTGTTGAATAAACTGGTTCCGCTTGAGGAAATACAAAAGAATATCGTAACGTTCCGATCAGGAGAACCTCTCGATTTAGAGAAGATGAAGAAGAAGCTCGTTTCGCTCGGCTATGAGAGAAATGACTGGGTAGACGGAGTCGGACAGTTTGCAATCAGGGGAGGTATCTTGGATATCTTCCCTATGAGTAGTGAGTGCCCATACCGGATTGAGTTATGGGGAGAAGACATTGACAGTATTCGCAGTTTTGATGTAGAGAGTCAGCGAAGTATTGAAAATGTAGAAGAACTTTCGGTTTATCCGGCGGCAGAAATGATCCTTGATGAGGATCGGGTTCAGGCGGGACTTAAGAAGATTCAAAAGGAACATAAAGCATACGCAAAACAGTTAAAGGCACAATTCAAAACTGAGGAATATGCAAGGATTAACCGTGCCGTTGAAGCGCTGAAAGAAGAATTATCTTATTTTCATAGCGCAATGGGTGTAGATGGATATATCGGTTCCTTTTATGAGACATTAGACAGTTTCCTGTCCTATATGCCGCAATCGGTGCAGATATTTATCGATGAACCGGAACGGGTATTAAGTCGTGCAGAGGCGTGTCAGATTGAATTCCGTGAGAGTATGGTCAGCCGGTTAGAAGGCGGTTATATGTTGCCGAGTCAGGCGGACATTTTGTTTGATTACAAAGAAATTGCCGGAAAAATTGCCGGAAAAGATACGGTTCTGTTCAGTATTTTAGCGAAAGAGGAATCCATCTTTGAACCCAAAACCAAAGTTGTATTTGAGACCAAAATGGTTCCAACCTATCGTCACAACTTTGAAATGTTATTAAAAGATATCCGCCGATGGAAGCAGGAGGAATACCGGATCGTATTGTTCTGCCCGTCGGCGACAAGAGGAGAAAGGTTTGCCGATAATCTGCGAAATCAGGACGTGAACTGTTTCTTTTCTGATGATAAAGACCGTATTTTGGCAGCGTCTGAAATGATGATCACAAGTGGAAGATTAAAGAGTGGATTTTCGGTTCCGCAGATCAAGCTGGTAGTTCTGACCGAGGGAGATATTTTTGGGCAGAAGAAGACAAAGAAACGGATCAAACGGAAACCATTGTATTCCGGTGAGAAGATCAATAGTTTTGATGATCTGAATATCGGTGATTATGTCGTACATGAGAAGCATGGATTGGGTATTTACCGTGGTATTGAAAAAATAGAGGTGGATCAAGTTACAAAGGATTACATTTCCATTGAATACAGTGGTGGTTCTAAGTTATTTATATTAGCATCCCAGCTTGACCTGATACAGAAGTATGCTTCAAAGGATAGCAGACGGCCCAAATTAAATAAATTAGGCGGAAATGAATGGGAAAAGACGAAATCAAAGGTGCGGGGACAGGTCAATGTGATCGCAAAAGAGCTTGTCGAGTTGTATGCGATCCGGCAGTCCAAACAGGGATATGCATTTTCGGAGGACACGATCTGGCAGAAGGAATTTGAGGAAATGTTTCCTTATGAGGAAACGGATGACCAGTTGCGTGCGATCAGCGAGACGAAAAAGGATATGCAAAGCACAAAGATCATGGATCGCCTGATCTGTGGGGACGTTGGATACGGAAAGACGGAGGTTGCGATACGTGCAGCATTTAAGGCGGTACAGGATGGCAAGCAGGTGGCATATCTTGTTCCGACCACCATTTTGGCACAGCAGCATTACAATACGTTCAAAGAAAGAATGCAGGATTATCCGATAGAGATCGGAGTGTTATCCCGTTTTCTAAGTGCAAAAGAGCAACGGCAGACATTGGATAAACTGAAAAAGGGACAGGTCGATATTATTATTGGAACACACAGACTGCTTTCCAAAGATCTGGATTACAGTAATCTGGGACTGCTGATTATAGATGAAGAGCAGCGTTTTGGCGTAACACATAAGGAAAAGATCAAACAGATCAAAAAAGATGTGGATGTGCTGACACTTACCGCTACCCCGATTCCGCGGACTTTGCACATGAGCCTGATCGGTATTCGGGATATGAGTCTGCTAGAGGAACCGCCGGTTGACCGGAAAGCAATTCAGACTTATGTATTGGAATACAATCCGGAACTGATCAAGGAAGCCGTGTCAAGAGAACTTGCACGTGGAGGACAGGTGTATTATGTATATAACCGTGTCAATACAATTGCAGATGTGGCGTCAGATCTTGCAAAGATGATGCCGGATGTGCGGGTATCCTATGCACATGGTCAGATGAAGGAAAAAGAATTAGAGGATGTCATGATGGCATTTATCAATAAAGAAATTGATGTGCTGGTGACGACAACGATCATTGAAACCGGACTGGACATCAGTAATGCAAACACGATGATCATTCATGATGCAGAAAATTATGGTTTGTCGCAGTTGTATCAGTTGAGAGGAAGAGTGGGGCGTTCAAATAAGACCGCATATGCTTTTCTGATGTACCGGCGGGATAAAATGCTGAAAGAAACAGCAGAGAAGCGTTTGAAAGCAATCCGGGAATTTACTGATCTTGGCTCCGGTTTTAAGATTGCAATGCGGGATCTGGAAATCCGTGGAGCAGGTAATCTGCTTGGCGAGGATCAGTCGGGTCACATGGCAGCGGTTGGATATGATCTGTATTGCAAGATGTTAAATGATGCAATCTTAAGACAGAAAGGTGAGAAGAAAGAGGAAACATTTACCACATCCATTGAGATTCCGGTGGATGCATATATTCCTGCAACCTATGTGAAAAATGAGATGACTAAACTGGAATTGTATAAACGAATCTCCGGTATATGGACACAGGAAGATTACGAGGATATGTTAGATGAACTGACCGACCGTTTTGGGGAACCTCCGACAGAAGTGCTTCATTTAATGACAATTGCGAAATTAAAAGCACAGGCACATGATGCGTATATCGCTTCAATCACATACAAGGATGACAAAGTGCATATTGAGATGGCACAGGGCGTCCGGGTGAAAATGGAAGATCTGGATGGCTTTATCACCAAATACCAGAATAATATCCGGGTCGTAAATGGAGAAAATCCGGGTTTTGTGATCGACCTTGAAAAGAAGAGCCTGAAGAAATTCATAGATCAATTAAGCAGTATTATTCAGGATATTGATGCCCTCATTGAAAAATAGAGATTCCTTCAATTTGTTTTTTGACGCATATATAAAAATATACTATAATATGTTTGTTAGCGGTCATAAGCAGCGGGAATGATAAGAAAAGGAATAAACATATGTCAGATAGAAGATCAAAGTCTTTGGAAAAGGAACAATCTAAGAACAATCAGAAAAATAGAAAAGAATGGATCATTACGATTGTACTTGCTGTTTTGATACTGGTTGTATTTGCATTTATTTTGTGGAGAATGGCAAAAGGTGGCAGATCATCAGCAGATAAAGTTGTATTTCGTGTAGCAGGACAAGATGTATGCTTAGACGAGGTGAATCTGTGCATTCTACAGAATACGGTTGATCTTGGAATTGGAGAATCGGCGTTGGATACGACTGCCGAGGATGGAACAGATGCAGATTCCTATTACAAACAGGAGATCCTGCAATTGATCATGGATTATAAGGTGGAAGCTTATATTGCCGGAAAACAGGGCATGAAACTTACGGATGAGGAAAAGAAGTCGGTTCAGAAGGATGTTACGGAATATCTTGGTAAGATAGATGCACGGATATTGAATGATTTTTCCATTACACAGGAGCGTGTAGTAGAGATTTATCAGGAACGCTATCTGGCACACAAATTAGAAGATACGGCAACCAAAGATGTTAAGGTTGAGGATCAGAAATATTGTACGATGTATATGTTATTGTTCCCAAAGATTCAGATGGGAACAGATGGCAAATATCTGACAGAAGAAGATGGAGAGACACCACTTATGTTGTCAGAAGAAGAGATTGCGCAGCGGAAAACAGAAGCAGATGAGGCATATCAGAAATTAAAAGACGGCGCGGATATTGAAGATCTGGCAAAAGAATATGGTATAGAATCGGTATCCGGGGAACAGAGTAATGTTGAAGAAGGATTTGGAGACGATTTCAAACAGTATGCAGCCAGTCTGAAAGAAGGAGAATTCAGTCCGGTGATCGATCTGGCAAGCTGTTATGCCATTGTGGAGATGGTCAAAGAAAATGACGAAGAGGTTGCGAAACAGGTGATGGAACGGTATCAGTCGGACGCGGAGAAGGAAACACTTCAGAATAAACGCAAAGAATGGTACAAGGAAGCCGGTGTAGAAGAGGCTGAATTTGTAGGAAATACATGGAATCAGATATCGTTACATGATTTTGCAAAATATGTGGAGGAATAAGGTATGAAATATACGAAACGTATAGCAGCTATTTGTATGGGGCTTGTTTTTGTGATAAGTCTGGCGGGATGTGGCAAGAAGAAAGTGGAAGATGCCGCAAATGTAGTGTATGAATTTGGAGATGATTCCATCACATACGGAGAATATTTCATTTATGGAAAGACGATAGAAGAAGACTACCAGAAGACATATGGAAGTGGCGTGTGGAATCTGGAAATGAAGACGGATGCGGGTACGCAGACGGTAAAAGATGTTACAATTGATGATATTATCAATAATATTAACCGGGTGAAGGTGTTGGCACATCAGGCACAGGAAATGAATATTTCTTTGAGTGACAGTGAGAAGGCGGAGATAGAGAATCTTGCAGAGACATTTTACAGTGGACTGACGGAACGGGATCTGAAGAATACGGAAATCACCAAAGATCTGGTCAAAAAAGTGATGGAAGAGAACGCGGTTGCGAAGAAGGTGTATAGCCAGAAGATTGCAGAATATGATTTTGAGATATCAGAAGAAGAAGCTCGGATGACGACATTTTATGATCTGGTATTTGAATGTTACAGTTTAGATAAAGACGGCACGGTCAAAGAATTTTCAGATGAGAAAAAGGCAACACAGTTGGAAAAGGCAAATGAAGCGTTATCCTCTCTGGCACAGGACGAGAATGTAACCTATCAGGATATTGTGGATAAATACAAACTGAAATATTCTAATTCTTACACCATGGCGAAGGCGGAACTGATCGAAGAGTATGGAGAATCCGTTGCGGATAAGATTCTTGCAATGTCGGATGGTGAGGTCAGTACGGTTATTCAGACACAGTATGGGTATCACATATTTAAGATGATCAAGTCGAATGATGAAGAGTTGACGAAGAAGAATAAGGAAGAGATTATCGCTCAGAAACAAAAGGAATATTTTAGTGGTGTGTATGAGGAATGGCTCAAAGATTATGATTCCAAATTCGACAAAACGAAAGATGTGAATATGGATCTTGCTAACAAATTTCCTTTTGCAGAACAAAAATAAAAATATGTCTTGATTTTCTGAGTAAAATCGTATAAAATAAGATAGTTGTTTGCAAGAGCAGAAGTGGCGGAATGGCAGACGCGCTAGATTCAGGTTCTAGTGGGGTAACACCCGTGTGGGTTCAAGTCCCATCTTCTGCATAAACAAAAAGATCATCCATTTGGATGGTCTTTTTTGTTTATGTAGCGGAGTCCCTTGAACCCATAGGTTCAAGGTCTCCGCTCCGCTCCGGTCGGTTCGTACCATGAGGTCCGCTGGACCTCACTCACCCCATCTTCTGCACAAAAGAAAAAGAAACTATAACAGCTTCATAAAATTAAGATAAAAATGAGTTTTATTTAATATATTAAGTGAAATGGTGACGAAAACTTATTTTATTTATTGAAATGAGAGCGAATTCATATTTTATCTTCCCATTAGATATGTTTTATGGTATTATACATAAGGTTATTGTGGATTTTTGAACAAAAGACCAATACTTTACAATATTAATCACTCCTTGTGGTTTTCGCGTGCACAAGGAACAAAGATACAGGAGGTTTTATATGGAAGCGTATAAAGATTTAACAAAAGCAGAGTTGCTTGCTTTGAAAGAAGCGTTAAATGAAGAGTATAAGGATGCACAGGCTAAAGGACTGAATCTGAATATGTCCAGAGGTAAGCCGGGCGTGTCTCAGTTGGAACTTTCTTTACCAATGTTAGATGTGATTAACAGCACTTCTGATATGAAGACCGTGTTAGGAAATGATACCAGAAATTATGGTGATCTGGATGGTATTGGTGAATGTCGTAAACTGATGGCAGAGATGATGTCAGTTGAGAAAGATAATATAGTAGTATGTGGTAACTCCAGTCTGAATATTATGTATGATACAGTTTCAAGATCTGTGACACACGGAGTGAATGGTTCGACACCTTGGTGTAAACTGGATAAAGTAAAATTCTTATGCCCTGTTCCGGGTTATGACAGACATTTTAAGATTACAGAGTTCTTCGGAATTGAAATGATCAATATTCCGTTGCATGAAGATGGTCCGGATATGGACATGGTAGAAGAATATGTGAATAATGATGCAGCCGTAAAGGGTATCTGGTGTGTGCCAAAATACTCAAACCCAACCGGTATCTCGTATTCCGATGAGGTTGTAAAACGTTTCGCAAATCTCAAACCGGCAGCAGAAGATTTCCGCATTTTCTGGGATAATGCATATTGCATTCATCATTTATATGAAGATAAGAAGGATGAGATTCTTAATATATTAGACGAGTGTGCAAAGGCAGGTAATCCAAACATGGTATATATGTTTGCATCCACATCCAAGATCAGTTTTCCTGGTTCGGGTATATCTGCAATTGCAACATCGCTTGAGAATATCGATTTTATCAAGAAGCAGATGACAGTACAGACTATCGGACATGACAAGATCAACCAGTTGCGTCATGTGCGTTTCTTCAAAGACCGTGCTGGCTTAGAGGCACACATGAAGAAACATGCAGAATTGTTAAGACCAAAATTTGAAGCAGTACTTGATGTATTTAAAGAGGAATTGGAAGGATTAGAGATCGGAAGCTGGATCGAACCGCGTGGAGGATACTTTATTTCCTTTGATGCAATGGATGGTTGTGCAAAAGCGATTGTTGAGAAATGTAAAGAAGCAGGTGTAATCCTGACAGGAGCAGGTGCGACATATCCATATGGTAAAGATCCAAAAGACAGTAATATCCGGATCGCACCGTCGCTCCCTACACCGGAAGAGATGAGAGAAGCTGCAAAGTTATTTACCCTTTGTGTGAAGCTTGTAAGTGTTGACAAATTGTTAGAGCAGGCATAAGAAGGTGTTGTGTGATGGCGAAGAAAGAGAATAAGACGAATGCCATGCGCATATTGGATAAGAACAGAATTTCTTATCGAACGAAAACTTATGAATGTGATGAATTTATTGATGGGGTACATGTGGCAGATCTGAATGGTGATCCGTATGATCAGTCGTTTAAGACATTGGTAACGGTTGGTAAGAGCGGACAACATTATGTGTTTGTCATACCAATCGATAAAGAGATTGATTTCAAAAAGGCAGCAAAGATCGTTGGAGAGAAATCAATTGAAATGATACATGTGAAAGACATTAACGCTATTACCGGTTATATTCGTGGAGGCTGTACGCCTCTTGGAATGAAGAAACTGTTTCCAACGGTAATTCAGGAGAGTGCGAAGAAATTTGATGAGATCATTATAAGCGGAGGTAAGATTGGTATGCAGATCCTGCTGAACCCGCTGGATCTGGCAAATGTTACGCATGCACAATTCGGCGACATTATAGCACAATAATTTGATTCCCTTGCACAGCGTAAGGATTGCG
>HF987830.1:46276-47366 GCA_000431135.1 Clostridium sp. CAG:590 | reverse complement strand
AGAAAAGGTGGATTATAGGATGGAGAGACGAATGAAGAAATGGGCATTATGTGTGTGCATGGTACTTGCTGGAACGATTGGATGGAGCTATCCGTCAAAAGCGGCCAATGATACAACGATGGTTCAGGTAGAAGCAATATATGGTCAAACTGAGGCCAGAAGAATGGGGCAGATGATTAATGACTTTCGGACGAGTACGACGGATGCGTGGTATTGGAACAAAGATGGGACAAAGACCGTATATAATTCAGGAAGTAATACAAAGCTTGGAACATTAACATATGATTATGATCTGGAAGCAATTGCTATGCAGCGTGCAGCAGAGATTGCATTGAATTGGGCGCATACCCGACCAAATGGAGAAAGATGTTTTACAGCAACGTCGAATGGTCATCGTTCTTATGCGGAGAATATTGCGATTGGCTATAGCAGTGTAGATTCAGTATTTACCGGTTGGCAGGAGAAGGATGATGCATATGATGGTCAGGGCCATCGTAGAAATATGTTAAATTCAGAGTTGAAGTCGGTTGGAGTTGGATATGCTGTTGTTAATGGTGTACAGTGTTGGGTACAGGAATTTTCATATTCTACATACAATACTGTACCGGTAACAGACCGGGATGGTAAGAAAAGGGTAAGTGTAGAACTGTTGAACTCGAATTTATCGAGTGTGAAAGCAGTTCCGTCGCAATCAATTGTAAGTACATTAGTAGGGGGCAATATAGAACTGCCGACCATAGATACAACGATTATGCTGAAGAATACATGGAGCTATGTAGGAGATATTCCGGTTACTACAGCGTATGAATGGAATGTGGAAAATGAAAATGTTGCGAAGATGGAGAATGGGCGGATTGTAGGAGTGTCAGAAGGTACGACACGACTGGTAACAACTATTTTAGGTGAAAAAGTTGTAGTTACCGTGAATGTATTGTCACAGGAAGAAAAAGAACATACCTATGACAGTGGAGTCATTACAAAGGAACCGGATTGTATCGGGAAAGGTGTTAAGACATACACCTGTACTGGGTGTGGTGATACATATACAGAAGAGATTCCGGCACTAGGACATGACTGGCCAGATACAAAT
>HF987830.1:0-46186 GCA_000431135.1 Clostridium sp. CAG:590 | reverse complement strand
ACGGGTGCGGCTGGTATTTTGAGGTTGACATTCCGGCAACCGGACATACCTATGATAACGGAGTGATCATTAGGAAGCCATCTTGTACTGAAAAAGGAACGAAGCAATATACCTGCATCGGGTGTGGAGCCAGTTATACAGAAGAGATTCCGGCAACCGGACACACCAAAGTGATTGATCCGGCAGTACCGGCAACGGCAACAACAACCGGATTGACAGAAGGAAGCCATTGTTCGGTATGCAGTAAGATTTTCAAATACCGGGAGGTGGTTCCGAAAATAACCGCACCGTCAAGCGCTCATCCTGGTAATGATCAGACGTTTCAGAATCAGACTTCAACCACGGAAAGTGAAACAACAACCAATTCATCGCAATATTCTGATGTGAAGGGTATCGACACAGAGGACAGGGATAAAGATTGGAAAGAAAAGGATGTACAAGAAGGTGACTATGAAGAATACGATAGTCTTGCAGAAGTAGAAGCCGTTAGAAAGACAAAGATTATTAAGATAAAGGCTACTAAGAAAGGCTTTACGGTTAGATGGAAAGGCATTGCCAGGGCGTGCAATGGATATGAAGTAGCGTATTCGACGAAGAAGAGCATGAAGGGTGCGAAAAATGTCCGGCTTGCATCGGATAAGAAGATATGTAAGGTCAAGAAATTAAAAGCGAAAAAGAAGTATTATGTACGGATCCGGACTTATCGGATTGTAAAGGTAAATGCAACTTACAAGAGGGTATATTCCGCATGGTCTAAGATCAAAACGGTTAGAACAAAATAAAGATATGAAAAAAGTAGGAATATTATTTTGGGATTTTTTGAAGATTGGAGCATTCACATTTGGAGGAGGATATGCCATGATCCACTTGCTCGAGCGGCAGTTTGTTGCAAGAAGAAAATGGATGGATCAGGATGAGTTTTTGGATATGGTTGCAATTGCTGAATCGACACCGGGACCGGTAGCGGTGAACAGTGCCACCTATATCGGATATAAGGTGGATGGAATAGCCGGTGCGATCAGTGCCACCTGTGCAGTGTGCAGTCCTTCTTTTGTGATTATTTATCTGATCTCACTCTTTTTTAAGCAGTTTATGGAACTTAAGTATGTGACGTATGCGTTCCATGGCATTCAGGTATGTGTAGTATATCTGATCTTAAGTGCGGCGGTGAAGCTGTGGAGAACAATGGAAAAGAACTGGTTTCACATTTGCATATTAACTGCAGTTAGTATTGTGATGTTGGTATGCTCTTTGTGGGCGGTAGAGATATCCTCTCTGTACTATATTATTGTGTGCGGAATCATTGGGACTGCGGTTTATGGATTGCCACAGGTGTGTCATTATATGAACGAGAAAAAGGGAGAGAATGATAAATGATTTATTGGAAATTGTTTATGGAATTTGCCAAGATAGGGGCTGTTTCCCTTGGCGGTGGGTATGGAATGATTGCTTTAATCCGGGAAATGGTGTTAGAGTATGGATGGATGACGGAGAGCGATTTTACCAGCTTTATTGCCATTTCAGAGTCGACTCCGGGACCATTAGCGGTAAATATGGCAACATTTATAGGTTCTTCGCAAGGTGGAATAGCAGGTTCACTGTGTGCAACCGTAGGAGTGGTTCTTCCGTCCTTTGTGATTATTTTATTGATTGCAGCTATCATGCATAATCTCTTGAAATATAAAGGTGTACAGGCATTTCTTACAGGGGTTCGTCCCTGTATTGTGGCGATGATATTTGCTACGGGTATTTTGATGGCGATTCATACATTTTGCTCGGTTCAGCTGGTGGGGGATAATTTGAATCCGGATATCCGCTCGATAGTCGTGTTTGGTGTTCTTATCCTGACGCATGTGGTTGTGAAAAAGAAATTTCATCAGGAACCGTCGCCGGTTGCAATGATTATAGTGTCTGCACTTTTGGGGATTCTGCTATGGTCTGTCAGATAGTGAAGAATATATATAATGAATAAAAAACGGGATGCCGATTGTATACGGCATCCCGTTTCGTATTACGATATGTTAAGAAACTGAGAGTTTCTTATGCTTGAATTAAAGCTGAGGACCAGCAGCTACTAAAGCCTTACCAGCTTCGTTGGTCTCATACTTCTTGAAGTTCTTGTTAAATCTCTCAGCAAGATCCTTAGCCTTGGTCTCCCATTCAGAAGCATCAGCGTAAGTATCACGAGGATCTAAGATTCCTGAATCAACACCCGGAAGTTCTGTAGGAACTTCGAAGTTGAAGTAAGGAATTGTCTTGGTAGGAGCGTTCTTGATATCACCATTTAAGATAGCATCGATGATTCCACGAGTATCCTTGATTGTGATACGCTTACCTGTACCATTCCATCCTGTGTTAACTAAGTAAGCCTTAGCACCACTCTTCTCCATCTTCTTAACAAGCTCTTCACCGTACTTAGTAGGATGAAGCTCTAAGAATGCCTGTCCGAAACATGCTGAGAATGTAGGAGTTGGCTCTGTGATTCCGCGCTCTGTACCGGCAAGCTTTGCAGTAAATCCTGATAAGAAGTAGTACTGTGTCTGCTCTGGTGTAAGAATAGATACCGGAGGAAGTACTCCGAATGCATCTGCTGAAAGGAAGATAACATTCTGAGCTGCAGGACCTGCAGATACGCCATTTACCTTAGATACGATGTTGTCAATGTGATCGATTGGATAAGATACACGGGTATTCTCTGTTACACTCTTGTCCTCGAAGTCAATCTTACCATCTGCCGCAACAGTTACGTTCTCAAGCAATGCATCTCTTCTGATCGCATTGTAGATATCTGGCTCAGACTCTTTATCAAGACCGATAACCTTAGCGTAGCAACCACCCTCGAAGTTGAATACACCGTTGTCATCCCAACCGTGCTCATCATCACCGATCAATAATCTCTTAGGATCTGTAGAAAGTGTTGTCTTACCTGTTCCTGAAAGACCGAAGAAGATTGCTGTGTTCTTACCATCCTTATCTGTGTTAGCAGAACAGTGCATTGAAGCAATGCCCTTAAGTGGTAAGTAGTAGTTCATCATAGAGAACATACCTTTCTTCATCTCTCCGCCGTACCATGTATTAATGATAACCTGCTCTCTGCTTGTGATGTTGAATGCTACACAAGTCTCAGAGTTAATACCTAATTCTTTGTAATTCTCAACCTTAGCCTTAGATGCGTTGTAAACAACGAAGTCCGGTTCAAAGTTCTTCAACTCTTCCTCAGTTGGCTTGATGAACATGTTTGTTACAAAATGAGCCTGCCAAGCAACCTCAACGATGAAACGAACAGCCATACGAGTATCTTTATTTGCTCCGCAGAATGCATCTACTACATATAATTTCTTGTTAGAAAGCTCTGTCTTAGCGATCTCTTTAACTGCTTTCCATGCATCCTGTGACATACGGTGGTTATCATTGTGATATTCTTCAGAATCCCACCATACTGTATTCTCAGAATTCTCATCTTCAACGATGAATTTGTCTTTAGGAGAACGTCCTGTGTAAATACCTGTCATAACGTTGACAGCATTAAGCTCTGTGTTCTGACCAACCTCATAACCTTCGTTTGAAGACTTAGTCTCTTCCTCGAAAAGTAATTCGTAAGAAGGGTTGTAAACAATCTCAGTAGTTCCAGTAATACCATACTTGCTTAAATCGATGTTTGCCATGTTACTTAATACCTCTTTTCTTTGAAATTGTATTGATAATCATCTGTGAACACAGATGAACAATATCCATGTGGGAATGATTCCTTGACACCCACTTTCTAATTATACATAATTGAATCATAAAATCAATAAAATTAAGTGAAAAATTTTTCATTTTTATTGATTTTTCATGAACGCTCTTATTATAATAAGAAACTGGAAAAGATAATAGAAAGAGTGCAAATGATTGCTGTATATCCGACAATCCTGTTTGATTGAACGAATCGCATGCGGATATAATAGAAGTGTATGAATATATAGGATTCCATTTAGACTCAAATCAGAATATGTCAGTAACAAGAGGATATCAACATGAAGAATAAAACAATTGCAATTATAACGGGGGCAAGTGCCGGATTAGGAAAAGAATTTGTAAGGATATTGGCAGAACGGTCAGAATTGGACGAGATCTGGGCAATTGCAAGAAATGAGCAGAAACTGCAGGCTTTGACCGAGGAATATGGAGAAAAGGTCAGAACTTTTTCAAAAGATCTGTCTGACCGGAAACAGATTAAGCAGTTTGGGGAGATCCTTCAACATGAGAATGTGTCAATTCAGTATCTGATCAATAATGCCGGTTTTGCCAGATTCTGTTCTTATAATGATCTGTCGATAGAGGAGTCGTGCAATATGATTGATCTTAATATCAATGGATTGGTTGCTATGGGACTGATCTGTATTCCATATATGAAGAAAGGAAGTCATCTGATCAATATTGCATCGCAGGCATCCTTTCAGCCATTGCCATATCAGAATATCTATAGTTCGACAAAGGCGTTTGTCCGGAATTATACGAGAGCATTAAATGTTGAATTGAGAGATCGGGGGATTGTAGCAACGGCAGTCTGCCCGGGATGGATGAAGACGGATCTGATCGACAAGGGATTGATCGGCGCGGATAAAGCAACCAGTCGTTTCCGGATGATGGTTACTCCGGATGTGGTGGCGGAGAAGGCGATTCGTGATGCAGACAAAAATAAAGATATCTCTGTATATGGATTGTATGTGAAGACGGCGCATGCGGTTGCTAAATTACTTCCGCAGCGTCTGATGATGAAGATTTGGTTATTGCAGCAGCATTTATAGAAAGGAATGTCAGGAAGATGAAGATTGTTGTATTAGATGCACAAACGGTAGGAGAAGATGTAGACTGGTCCGGATATGAAAAGCTGGGAGAAGTGGTTCGATATCCCTATTCTGCAACAGAAGAAGTGCCGGAACGGGTGAAAGATGCGGAGGTAATCATAGTTAATAAAGTACTGATCAACGAGCAGACAGTTGGAAATGCAAAGAATCTCAAGCTGGTCTGTGTCTTAGCGACAGGGACGAATAATCTGGATAAAGAATATCTGGAGAGCAGGGGAATTATCTGGCATAATGTAGCCGGTTATTCCACGGAAGCGGTTGCGCAACATACATTTGCGATGTTGTTTTATCTGTTGGAAAAGTTACGGTATTATGATGAGTATGTGAAAGATGGAGCATATGAAAAGAGTCCGTTGTTCACACATTTTGCGAATGGATTTGCGGAGATAAAAGGAAAAACATGGGGAATAATCGGTCTTGGAACGATTGGCAGAAGAGTGGCAGAGATCGCGAAGGTGTTTGGAGCAAAGGTGATCTATTATTCTGCATCTGGTGCAGCACCACAGGATGGATATGAACAGGTGGATTTTGATACGTTGTTAGCGGCATCGGATGTGATATCCGTACATGCACCGTTGAATGAATATACCGAGAATCTCATGAATAAAGAAGCGTTTGCGAAAATGAAATCTTCTGCAATCTTTCTGAATGTGGGACGTGGACCGATCGTAGTGGAAAAGGATCTGTTTGATGCTTTGGAAAATGGAGAACTTGCAGCAGCGGGACTGGATGTATTATGCAAAGAACCGATTGCTGCAGACAATCCATTGTTACGGATTAAAGACAGCCGGAAACTGCTGATCACACCGCACATTGCCTGGGCAAGTGTAGAGGCAAGAGACCGGCTGGTACAGATGGTGTTAGAACAGGTACAAGAGTATGCAAAGATACGTTAAATGTTTGCAGAGATCTTAATTTAACAGATAAATTCCGTAATTGAGATATCCGGCAAAGGTAACCCAGATCAGATAGGGAATCATCATATAGGCCGCGGGCTTTGAGATGCGATAGAATGCGATGGTAGTTAGCAATATCAGGATCCATAAGCCGATTAACCAGAGAAATGCAAACAAGTACCACTCCATATTGAAAAAGATCAACGTCCAGAGAAAGTTAAAGCATAACTGGATGCCGTAAAGTGTCAGGGCAGTATCATTTTTCTGACTGGAGGTTGCTACCAGATAGGAAGCAATTCCCATTAATATATAGAGAATCGTCCACACCACAGGAAACAGCCATGTGGGTGGAGAAAGAGGCGGTTGGTTCAACATTTCAAATGAATCCATCGCCTTTTTTGTGAGCAGAGCGGAAAGCCCGCCGGTAGCAAGGGGAATGGCAACGGCTGTAATCAGATTTTTCCATTGAATTTTTTTCATGTGGACACACCTCCTTACTGCTAGTATATGAAAGGCCATTTTATTTTATTCATTCGAATTAAAATAAAATGGCCTTTCAATGTGGTATTTACCAATTCAATTTGTTCCTACTTTCCGAGAGAGTTACAATAGGAAATGCAATCCTTTTATTGTCAATGTTTTGTGTTATTCTTGCAGCGGGCAAGTGAGAATATGAATAAAAGGAAGATCACGGCGATGCACATCCATGGAATCAGATAAGATAAACCTTGTGGTGCAAACAGGTCATAATATCCTTTCAGATAAATAAATACGACTACCGCGGGTATAATATAGGTCATATGCCAACGCAATTGATGCGGAAAACGAAGCCCGTTACCGGCGTCTGCTTCCGTTAAGAAGTTCTGGAACCCCCAACCATACCGGGTAGTACAGAACATCACATAAACGAGGGAACCTAACGGAAGGACGTTACTTGAGATCAAAAAGTCTTCCAGATCCATGATTGTAGTACCGGAGCCTAATGGATGGAATCCGGATAACATGTTGTAACCAAGCACACATGGCATAGACAATACAATAATTGCCAGAATGTTAACTATAACAGCCTTTTTGCGTGACCATCCCCATAAGTCGATCGCAAAAGAGATGATATTTTCAAAAACAGCAATAACGGTAGACAAAGCGGCAAAGGACAGAAACAGGAAAAAGAGACTTCCCCAGATCCGTCCACCGGTCATCTGGTTAAAGATGTTTGGCAGTGTGATGAATATTAAGGAAGGTCCGGCATCCGGTTCGATTCCGTAAGAAAAACAGGCAGGAATGATGATCAGACCGGCCATCAGGGCAACGAATGTATCTAATATGGTAATGCTAAATGCTTCACCGGTCAGGGAGCGGCTTTTGTCTAAATAACTGCCAAAGATTGCCATAGAACCCATGCCGATACTTAATGTGAAGAATGCCTGTGACATGGCACCGAATATTACATTGCTGATTCCTTTTTCTAACATATTATGAAAATCAGGAACGAGATAAAAACGAATTCCTTCTCCTGCACCCGGCAGCAAAGTCGAGTGAACAGCTAAGATAACAATGAGACCAAGTAACAACAGCATCATGATCTTTGTGACCTTTTCAACTCCTTTTTGCACACCAAGGGAGCAGATCCCAAATGCAAGGATAACAGTCAGGATCATCCAGAATGTCAAAGTGGCAGGGGATTGCAATAGGTTGTTGAATTTATTGGAAATCTGTTCTGTGCTAAGTGGTGTGGCTGTAAATTCCCCGGAAAGGCTCCGCCAGAAATAATAGAGCATCCAGCCAGCTACCGTGGTATAAAACATCATAAGCAGGTAATTACCGGCCATACCGATATAACTGTACTTATGCCAGCGTGTTCCTTCCGGTTCCAATACCTTAAATGAAGTAGCACAGCTTTTCTGACTGGCACGTCCTACTGAAAATTCACATACCATAATGGGAAAACCGAGGATTGCCAAAAACAACAAATAGATCAAAAGAAAGGCAGCACCACCATATTGTCCACACATATACGGGAATTTCCATACATTTCCCAATCCAATTGCACACCCGGCAGACACCAGGATGAACCCTAATCTGGATCCAAATTTTTCTCGTTCCATAAAAATCTCCTTTAATTAAAAATACGTTTTATTATATACTATCCTGCATGCAAACGCAAACAACTGCCTCACCTGTGGAATCATGCAGTGTGGAAGATACGCTGTAATGTTTCATCTTCATGCAGGATCTGTTTGGCGAGTGTACGGTATTTTTCCTCATGTAGATAAGTGTGTCGGAAAGGCTTGATGCTTGGTGCAAGATCAATCGCTTTCTCATAGTCGGTAATATCCAGATCCAATGTACTCACATAGTCAAAGAAACCGGTGTCGGTAAGAATGGTGTGGATACGTTTGTACCGGTGATCCTGAACAAGGCTCATCAGATAGGTGGCGATGCCGACCTGGATGCCATGAAGCTGAGGAGTTGGAAGGAGTTTGTCAAGTGCGTGGGAGATAAGGTGCTCACTGCCGCTGGTCGGGGCAGAACTGCCTGCAATCTCATTTGCAATACCGCTCATTGCCAGAGAGTCCAGTAATTCTTTCAAAAACAGATTGTCCTTGATCGTTTCAAAGGGGGTACGGACAAAGCTGTTTACCGCTTTTTTTGCGATCATCATTGCAAAATCATTTACTTCATCATAACCATGATCTTCTTCGTACTGCCAGTCGTAAAGGGAAGTAATCTTTGAAACCATATCTCCGATTCCGGAATAGAGAAAACGATCCGGCGCACTCTTGATCACTTCGGTGTCAGCGATGATCCCGTATGCCATTTTGGCAGGAACGGAATTACGGCGGTCTTCTATGAGAAGAGAGGCACTTGCACTGGAGAATCCATCACTGGATGCAGAGGTCGGTATACTGATGAATGGAAGTTTGCGAAGAAATCCCATGTATTTTGCGGCATCAATTACTTTTCCACCGCCAATGCCGATCACTGCCTGTGTTTTGACCGGCAGGGTAAATGCCAGTGAGGTAATATCTTCCAATTTGACGGAATCCAGTTCCTGATATTCTAATACTTCGATATTGGCATCGGATAAAGATTTCATGACGCGTGAACCGAACATATCAATCAGTCCGTTTCCAAAAAAAATGACAACCTTTTGAATATGTCCTTCCCTAAAATAGCTTCCGAGCTGATCAAGGGCGCCGGGTTCAACTTTTAACAACGTTGGAATTGCAATATAGGAATTGTTTTGCTTACTCATAATATATATCTCCTTTGACTGTAAATGCTGTTTGTAACAGGATAAAATGCTTTCTTTTTTATACTATATCGTAGATGAAATATTTATTCAAGCAGTCACAATCCGTTCACCAATTTTCGTTGATTTACTCATGGTAAAAGAGTATAATGAGAACAGTAAGTCAGACATGAAAATGTAAGGATGAAGGGGTATTATGGGACAGGTATTGATCGTATCACTTGCAAAGAATATAGAAGAATATAAGTCTTTGGCAAGAGAGTATAATGTAGGGTTTGAGGTGAATGATTTTTACAATCCGGATGTATTGGAGAATCCGGATGAGATGGAACGGTTGATCGCCTTTTATCAGCAGGAAGGATTGCCTGCCGGCAGTACGATGCATGGGGCTTTTTTTGATATTGTGGTATTCAGTTATGATCCGCGGATCCGGGAGATTTCGGAATTGCGTATGGAGCAGAGTATGAAGGCGGCAGTACGGTTGGGTGTGAAGGGAGTCGTATTTCACACGAATTATAGTCCGATGCTTTCCGGTGTGGAATATGACAAAAGAGCGGTGGATATGACAACACAGTATGTAGAATGCCTGCTGAAACGATATCCGGATACAGAGATCTATTTAGAGAATATGTTTGATACCGATCCGGACATCATGATGGCAATGTCGGAGCGGTTGTGTGCATATGGAAACTACGGGGTATGTTTTGACTATGCACATGCTAGTATTTCCCATACACCGATGGAGACATGGGTAACAGGACTGGCTCCGTATATCAAACATGTGCATATCAACGATAATGACTTCCGGAAGGATCTCCATTTGGCAGTTGGAGATGGCAATATTAACTGGAGTCAATTTATGACATATCGGGAGAAGTATTTCCCGGATTCCGGTGTGTTGATCGAGACAACATCGCCGGAGAATCAGAGGAGGTCATTAGAATATTTAGAACGGAATTATAAGGGCTTTTTATCTTAGGAGAAGACCTTGATAGGACTTGCATACAAAGGCTTGGAGGATAGAATATGGAGAATAACAAACCATTGCAGGCAGAGGAGATGCTGGAGAAGATCTTTTATTATATGAATCAGCTGATTGAAGAGAAAGAATTTATACCAACAATCCGTCTGCTGACAGATTTGGGAAGAACTCTTGTCAATGCAGAGAGGGCTTCATTCTGGTACTGGGATCGTGCAAAGAAAGAATATTGGACATTAGCAGCTCTTGGCAGTGAGCGGATTATTGTGCCGGAGGGATCCGGAATTGTAGGCGCTTCTATTCAGAACAAGGAGACGATTGTGATCAATAATCCTTATGAAGATACAAGATTTAATCCGCAGGTGGATAAGGATACCGGATACACGACGAAGTCCATTTTGTGTTTGCCGGTTACGAATGCCAGAGGTAAGGTGATAGGAGCATATCAGGCAATCAATAAGATTAGGGCGGACGGTCAAAGTGTGTTTGATGAGCAGGATGTGAAGCATTTAACATTTGCGGCTGTATTTTGTGGGAAAACGTTGGAATCACATATTCTGTACGAGGAGACACAGTTAGATCCGCTTACCCACCTGAAGAATCGGCGGGGCTTTGATGAGTATTATAGCGAGATTAGCAAAGACAGGTCAGAGGATGAAACGGCAGTACTGATTATGTGCGATATTGATTTCTTCAAGCAGGTGAATGATAATTATGGCCATAATGCAGGAGATGCTGTTCTGGTATCGGTAGCAGAACTGCTTAAGACTTCGGTAGCCGGTAATGGACAGGTTGCCCGCTGGGGTGGGGAAGAATTTGTTATGCTGCTTCGGAATTGTACAGAGACTACGGCAATGATGTTGGCAGAGAAGATTCGAAAAGAAGTAGAACAGACGGTTTGTGAGTTTGAAGAGTCACAGATCCATATCACAATGTCGTTTGGAGTGAGAGAATTAGAGAGTGGCCTGAATATGCAGGAGAATGTAGAAAAAGTAGACGCCCGGTTGTATCAGGCAAAGACATCCGGAAGGAACCGGGTGGTAGCATCATGAAAGAAATGGATGCAGGCAGGAGGAAGAAGTATGGCACAAGAGCATTCCGTTTTTATAAGTTATAGTTCGAGAGATTCGGAATTTGTGAAGCGAATTATAAAACAGTTAGATCAGATAGGGGTAAGTTATTGGAAGGCACCGGAAATGATACCGGCGGGGTCAAGTTATGCGCGGGAGATACCCAAAGCAATTCAGCAATGTAGCTTATTTTTATTAGTACTTTCTCCGACATCGCAGGACTCTATCTGGGTGGAAAAGGAGATTGATAATGCAATCTGTAACCGGAAGACCATTATTCCGTTTGAGATCCGGGAGGTTGTATTGAATGATACATTTCGGTTTTATCTGAATAATGTGCAGATGATATCCTTTGCACATAATCCGGAAGGTGCATTTGATGATCTTCGAAGACAGATCTATCAGATCATTCCGGAATTGAAACAATCCGGTGTGGAAGCAAATGGTCAGGTGCATTCCAATGGAATGGTAACAAGAAAGCATTCGGTTGCAGCGGGCGATAAAGTGAATGTTGCAGCCGGAACTTCGCAGATCGCATTGGAACAGGGGGATCCCAAGAACCGGGTTCTCAGCATTACAACAGCATCCGGAAGGAACAGTAACCGGGGAAATTCGAATGCGCTGCGGATGAACCGGATTCCATTGGCATGCCAGTATTGTGGATGTAAGGATTTGGAAAATATAACGATCGGAACTTACCGGTGTGTCAGATGCGGAAGAGAGAACTATGATGATTTTCAGACAATACGGAATTACTTAGAGAAGGCAGGGGCAACGTCTGCATCCGTAATAGAGAGAGATACGGGAGTTCCAAGACGGATCATCGAATATTTTTTCCGGGATGAATATCTGGAGATCCCGAAGAATTCTTCTGTCCGGGTTCCGTGTGCGGTATGTGGTGCACCTATCCGAACCGGAACACTGTGTGAGAATTGTAAGGCGGATCCGGTCAAACGGCAACAGGCAGACCGAAAAGGAAAATGGCATACACTCTGGTAGAGAATAGAAAGAGCAGGAAAGAAGAATGGAACATGTAATCTGGGTAATAGGAAATGACAGAAGAGATATGATCCTCGCACAGCGCAAGATTAATTCCACAGGGAGTATGCGGGCATTTTGTATGTTGTCGGAAGCAGCGGTGCATAAAGCGGTCAATGTACAAAACAGTAATCAGCCGGGTTTGAGTAGTTTTCCCTCTCTGATCATTATGGATTATCAGATGGCACATGAGGAGGATTTTGCCACCTTGTCTTTTATCAAACGACAGGAAGCATTGGCGGGAGTGCCGTTCTTTATTATGACAGAAGAGAGAAATCAGGAGATTGATGAGATCTGTTTTGCTAAGGGCGCAATGGTTGTGTTGCATAAGCCGTTCAGTGCATCCGGAATCCTGCGGATCGAGCAGGTCGCATGGCAGCATGAAGTCACCAAAAACTATGAGAAAATGCTGCAAAAACAGGCAGGGGATCTACAAGCGGCCAGAGAGATCATGCGGTTGAATCAAAAACTAAAAACACGTAATGAATTATTGTATCAGGTCTTTGGACGATATTTTTCGGATAAAGTATTGGAAGTTATCTTAGAACATCCAGAAGGGGCAGCGATCGGAGGGGAAAAGAGAGAATTGACAGTTCTGATCTCGGATCTTCGGGGATTTACTTCTCTTTCGGAAGAATTAGAGCCGGAAGCAGTGACAAGATTGTTAAACTTCTATTTTGATAAGATGACAGAAGAGATTACCCGTTATAGGGGAACGGTGATAGAGTTTTTGGGAGATGGCGTACTTGCTGTTTTTGGAGCGCCGCTTATATCAGAGAATCATATTTGCGATGCGATTGCTGCGGGAATCGAGATGCAGAATCGAATGGATGAAGTGAATGAATTCTGTAAGGAACAGGGATATCCGCTGTTAGAGATGGGAATCGGTATTCATTCCGGGGAAGCATTTATCGGTAATGTCGGTTCAGAGAAGATAATGCGGTATAATGTTGTCGGTAAAGTAGTCAACGAGAGCTCCCGGATCGAGAGTTACAGCGTTGGCGGACAGGTGTTGGTGTCGCAGGAAGCATTAGATAAGATTACTGTGCCGGTGGAAGTACATAATCATATGCAAATCATGGCAAAGGGAATTCAAAAGCCGGTTGCGGTATGTGAGGTGGCGGCAATTGGCGGAGCGTACGGATGTGCGATCAGGAATATGAAGTTTGATGCGGTCGTTACGGTTACGAAGCCGGTTGAATTTCAATTATGCCGTATTGAAGAAAAAGTTGTGGTCGGACAGCCGGTGACGGTCCGGTTAGAACAATTCTGCCTGAAGAGAGCGGTTGTTTCCCTGAGGAATGCAGACGGGGGAAAAGAACAGGCGGCAGATCATCTGGAGATATATTCGGATGTGGAGATCTTTGCGGTACAGGAGGATGGGAGCAGAATCTTTGAGGGTGTGTATGCAAAGATTGTAGATGTGAAAGAGGATATTTTGGTATTGCATTTTACACATGTGAATCATGGATTTCGTCAGTTTGCGGATCAGGTGATACCGTTGTGTATAGAAGGTTGAGTGGTCAATGAGAGAGAATTACGGATTTGAAAAAGTGGATATGCATGAGATTCCGGGAGTGATAAGGTGTTTTGTCAATCCGGATCTGCAAATGGTAATTGCGGAAGCAGATGAGTTGATTTCTAGACGATGCAGTAATTCTATTCCGGATAATATGCAGGAGCAAATGCATATCTTTACGACATTTCAGAATAAGATTGCGTGTCATTTTCTGCTGATCGTATGGAAAGAACAGGAAGAAGACCGGCAGTTGTTTTTTAGTGATACAAAAAGGACAAGAGCCATTGAATTTATGGACTATATGATATCGGAGTTTGGGTTGGTCAAAGGTGGAGCGGAGATTGCATCCGGAAGGATATCGTCAACAATACTGAGAGTACAGATGTCAGGAATGGATATTGAGGATTCGATGGACTATTATCTGGATAAGGCTTTATCGTATCGGATGATGACACAGATTGTAGAAGCTGGTGAATATGCGGAACAAATACACAAAGATATCATACAGTTGCCGCAATATATAAAAAAGAAGATTCCATGGGCTTATGTCAGGTCGACCGATATTGTAGAAGAAGGGGAAGCATTTAAGCTTCGTTCATTGGAGAATGAGTCAGGTATAATCATGGAAGCTTCGCCGGATATTTATATTATGATCGGTTGCAGGGGAGAAGCTTATCATATAACCAGAGATAAGTTTGAACGTACTTATGAGAGTGCAGATGAATCATTAGATATCTTTGAACAGATGTTGGATTTCATTCCGGAAGTGCAGATCATGAAGGACAACAGTTATGTAAGCATTGACGAACTGGCCTGTCTGTGCTACCCAAAGACAGAGAATGCAATCTATGCAACTGTGTTAGACGAGAGGACGAAGGTATTTCCGGTTAGTGAGGAGGACTACTACTTAGGACGCCCGGGAGATTATCTCGCGATCCGGGCGGACGATATAACGGATATTTATATTATCCAAAAGGACATTTTTCAGCAGACATATGAACGAAAAGAGCAGGAGGTAATGAATGAGAACAACACAAGATCAAAGTAAAAAAGGATGGACAGGAATATACAAAAAAGCAAAAGTATTTTGTGCAGTTACGTTGCTTGGAGTTCTTGCGATTGGCGGAGTGAATACAGGTAAACCGGATAAAGTATATGCGGCGCAGGAAGAATTTCCGGTAAGTGAACACTGGCTGCAGGGTGCCGAGATTCATGAAGGAGAAAATGACAGTGCATTACAGCGCAGAGGAGGCGTGTTCCCGGCACGTTATGATGCAAGGGATTATGGATATGTTACTTTGGTGAAAGATCAGGGAAGTTTTGAAAGCTGCTGGGCATTTTCGTCGATTGCGGCTATGGAAGCCAATCTGATCAAAAACAGAAAAGCGGATGCGTCGATCGATCTGTCAGAGAATCAATTGTCGTATTTTTTCTATAATCGCCAGAAAGACAAATTAGGTTATACGGCAGGGGATTATAATACATACGGCAAAGATAATGCATATCTTGCCAAGGATTCAAGAGGGTATCTGAAGGCGAGCGGATCACTGATGGCAACCGGGTTATCATTGGCAACCTGGGCAGGTGTTACGACAGAGGCGAGAAGTCCGTATCTGAGTACGCCGGATACCTCCCTTTGTTATCAGTCGGATTATTCGGTAAGGGATGTATATTTATATAATTATGATGCGAAAAATAATCTGTCAAATTCAGTCGCAAAGATCAAACAGGCGATCTTGGATCACGGTGCGGTTGCCTGTGGCATTAATATGTTACCAGCCTGTTATAATAAGTCTAATGCTTCTTATAACTGTCAAATTAAAGGAGCCAATCATGCGGTTACAATTGTTGGCTGGGATGATAGTTATTCGAAGGACAATTTTAATGTAAAACCAACAGAAAACGGTGCATGGATCGTTAAGAACAGTTATGGATCACAGTTTGGTGACAACGGATATATGTATGTGTCCTATGAAGATGTTACGCTTACGGAATTCATGGCATTTGAGATGGTAACGGCTGCGGAACAGTATGATAACAATTATCAGCATGATGGAACTGCCAATCCGGCGATGGCATATAATAAAGGGGAGTGGTACGCAAACGTGTTTCAGGCAAAAGGTGCCGGCGGATATGATGAGCAGTTGAAGGCAGTGGGTGTGTACAGCCTGACTACTTACTGTGATTATCAGGTAGAAATATATACCGGATTGACGGATGCAGGCAAGCCGACAAGCGGAACGAAGGTTGCAGAAGCCACTACATGTGGTACGTTACAGGATGCCGGATTCCAGACAATAGCATTAACGAATCCGGTATCGCTGAAGGCCGGTGAATACTTTGCCGTACTGGTCAGATTAAAGGATTCAAGAGGAAATAACGGTTACATAGGAGTAGATACTTCTTATCAGAATAATTGGATCAATTTTATTGCAACTGTCGGATCCAATCAGTCTTTTGTAAAATTAAACGGCAAGTGGTATGATTGGGGAAAAGAGGCACAGGCGAATGCCAGGATCAAAGCCTATACAGATAAGACCGCTGTAAAGTCAACATACAAGTTAAATGCAAGTAAGATAAATGTATCCAAAGGCTCAAAATACCAGCTTTCGGTAAAAGCCGGTGACACGGTGAAAACAAAGGTTACCTGGAAATCTTATAACAAGAAGATCCTTACGGTAAACAGTAAAGGTAAAGTATCCGCAAAATCATATGGAACGACTACGGTGAGTGCAACATTTTCGGATGCCGGAAAGACAAAGAAGCTAAAATGCAAGATTACTGTTGGACCTGCTAAGATCAAGAAATACAAAGCAAAAGCGGTCAAAGGTAAATTAAAATTAAGCTGGAAAAAGAGCAGCAGTGTCAATGGATATGAAGTATATTATGCAACTGCAAAGAATGGAAAGTATAAGAAGCTTGCCACGATCAAGAAGGCATCTGCCGCTTCTTATACCAAAAAGATGAAAAAAGGAACGTATTATGTCAAGATGCGTCCGTACAGAAAAGCCGGTTCAAAGAAACAATACGGAAGTGATACTTCCATAAAGGAGGTGACGATCCGCTAGAAATGATCAGTGATAAGTTACAACAATGTCATTTTCCAATATGATGGTCTGACCATCTGGTATTACATTCTCATCGCCCCGGATAATGAGGGCGATGAGTTCATCAGAAGGCAGGTGCAGGGACTCGATGGAACGGTTGCACCAGGTATGTCCTGATGTGATGTGGATTTCTTCCAGTTTGTCCTGCTCGCCGGGTTCATAGGATGGGACGCTTAAGATAACATTGTCTCCGGCAAGAATTCTGGTATCTCCTTTTGGAATGATGGTTTCTTTGTTCCGCTTGATCATGATGGCAAGTGATCCGGTTGGCATATGTACATCTTTTACAGGACGGTTCTGCCAGTTATGCCCTTCCGGAATGAACATCCGCATGAGTGTAATGGAGGAATCCTCCTGATAATCATTGAATGTCTTGCGGACATCAATGGAATCATCGACCATATCCAGTTTCTTTGCAATCAGAGGAAGCAGGGTTCCCTGAATGGAAACGGAGAAAAGAGCTACCATGAACACGATATGGAACAGATCCGTGTCTAAAATGGTTCCACTTGCAATTACCATGGTGGCAAATACAATGGAGGCGGCACCACGCAAACCGGCCCAGGATACGAGCAGACATTGAGACAAACTGCTCTTTAAAGGTTTGAGGATCAGGAATACTGCAATCGGACGTGCAAGTATTGTTAAAAAGAATACGATTGCCAGGGATGGCAGTAGAATTGCCGGAAACTTATGAGGAAATGCCAGCAATCCCAGTACGAAGAATAAGAAGATCTGAGCAAGACCCGTAATCCCATCGAAAAATGGAATAAGAACCGATTTGTTTTTGATCGGACTGTTACCGATCAGGATGCCAAGCAGATATACACTCAGATAGGCATTTCCGCCAACAAAACTGGATAAACCATAGCAAAGGAGCACGATGGCTATCATAAAAATAGTATCAAGTCCCTCTGCAATCAGACGGGTTTTGGTGAGCAGGCGGATTGCTAAAAGAGCGAACAGGACACCAAGCAGACAGCCATATGTTAATTGTGCAAATATGGTATAGCCAAGATTGCTCTGACCGGAGGAAGCCAGTATTCCAATCCCGATCAGGGTGAGCATGTAAGATACCGGATCATTACTTCCGCTTTCCATTTCCAAAAGGGATGCAGTTCCGTCTTTCAAATTCAATTTTTTCTGACGTAGGATAGAAAAGACGCTTGCGGCATCTGTTGAGGAAAGAACGGCACCGATCAGAAAACTTTCTGCAATGGAAAAGTGCAGGCAGATGTGACACAGAAAAGCAGTAATACCGGCGGTAATTATGACACCAAGTGTAGACAGAAGAATTGCTCTGACTGCAACCGGACGTGCAATACTCCATTTTGTGTTAAAGCCGCCATAGAACATGATAAAAATCAATGCAATCGAACAGAATTGTTCGGCTAATGTATAATTGTCAAAAGGAATTTTTAAGAGTCCATCGCTTCCAAACAACATACCGACAAACATAAAGAGAATCAGAGCAGGCATGCCGAAGCGATTCGAAAAACGATCCGCTAAGATACAAAGGAAAATAATCGTGGCAGTTAGGATAATTGAAATTGTCATGCATTGTCCTCCTGAATATGTGATTGAGCCTTAGTATAGCATTAGAAATGCAGTTGCGACAAGATGTTTTGACTTATTTTTCTTTCGTTTTGCAATGAATGAGAAATAATGGGGAAAAGGAATATTAGAATAATATAGAAACAGAGGGTGAAATATGCAGGATAAAAAGATAGTTTTATTAATAGATGCAGAAAATACCAGTGCAAAATTTGCGGATGGAATTATGGAATATCTTACAAAGCAGGGAGATATTATTTCTGCACAGATTTATGGAGATTTTATTGATAATCATAATACAAAACAGTGGAATACAAAGGCAGTACAGTATAATCTTCAGAGATACCAGGCAGATACAACAAAGGCAGGTAAAAATGCGGCAGATATTGCATTAGTAATTGATGCAATGGATTTTTTACATAAAGATAACCGGGCAGATCTGTTTTGCATTATAACATCGGATGGAGATTTTACCCGTTTGGTGGAACGGATCCGTAAGGATAATATTGAAGTAATTGGTATGGGAAAAGCGGACGCATCGCCAAGGCTCCGTCGGGCATGCAGTGAATATATTGAACTGGAACAGCTGGTGGAGAAACCAAAGAAAAATGCCATGAACAATGCAGAAAAGCAAGAAATAAGTGCGCAAAAAGAATCTGCGAAGAACGGAAAGACAAAGAAAACGGCAGGAGACAGAAAGGATGGGAAAAAGAGCCGGACAGAGAAGGACAAAAAGATTCCTCTAAAAAATATTAAAATGGCATTAAATGAATTAGTGCAGATGGATGAAAATGCCGGCAAGGCGGCAGATCTGGGTGGAATAAAGAGCCGTTTGCAGCTGCGTTATCCGGGATTTGATGAGAAGGAATATGGCTACCGGTCTATTAGGGAACTGATTGATAAAGAAACCAAATTCTCTGTATATCAGGAGGGAACGCATGCAGTTGTAATTTCGGATAAGAAAGACAACGCAGAAGATAATGAATTAGAAGCGGTGTGCCGGTTTATGATCGATATGTATCCGAACAAGGTGATCGGACAGCATGAGATCAGTGCGTTGGGACGTAAGTTAAAGAACATGTATCCGGATTTTCAATATAAGCAATACGGGTATAAGAAATTGAGTACATTCTTAGAGGATATAGGTTTTCTTGTGTATTAATATGCGGGAAGAAAACAAAGAAATGTTCCGGGTTTTGGCTTGCAAAATCTGGAACAAGCTTTTATAATAGATACATATGCAGATATGGTTCATCGGTAGAACGCTAGCTTCCCAAGCTGGAAAGGCGGGTTCGACTCCCGTTATCTGCTGAATATAAGATTCTGTTTCTTAGGAGATGGAATCTTTTTTTGGTTTGTCATATATTTGTGTCTGTGTATACGCCGGCAATGTAACCAATCAGTTCTTCTACCTCATCTTCATAAAGGCGTGGTTTTTGATCTCGAATGGAATAGTAGCGGGCAACTTCCTGTCCGTTAACGGTTTCGACCTTGCGCTTTGCAATAAACAAGCAGTCACAGACCAGAATTACACAGTTTTCACTTAGATGCGGATCCCGGTCGTTTGCAATTAATAATATGTCGTATGGACTATAGATGGGCATATAATGATCACATTTTAACTTCATTCCGACAAAAACTTTTGGACGGATCGAGAGGGGAATTTCACTGATGTCGATTAGACTATATTTAGAAGACATCTTCAGATTACCATTTGAAAGCAGATTTGGGTGCATGACATTTAGAAGATGTCTGCGGTTTGGATGCTGCATTTGTAGTTCCTGATGTTTGATGAACCAGTGTATCAGATATTGTGAATGTTCCGGCAGATTTCTTGTGATCTGAATGGAATCTCTGGCTGCAGAGCTGATAGTTTCACAGCCGACCAGCTCATCAATACTGATATGAAATGCTCTTGCTAAAGAAATGATAGTTGACAGTTTGCAGTCTTTTACATTGCCATATAAAATGGAATTTAAGGTATTGAGCGAAATGTCAGCTTCTTCTGCAATCGCCCGAATGGTGATATCTTTTTGAGATGCATATAAATCAATATTTTTTCTCAGACTGTTCATATAATCATCTTTTGAAGTGACTAATTGTTTTGAAAGTAATTGTAATTGTTTTTCATCCATTTGTATATTCCTCCCCACTGGACAATCGATAAACGTCAATCAATAATATAAATTTATCATTTAATAGCAGTTATGTCAATTTAGAATATTAAATCTTTCCCAAAACTTTATTAAGTGTGCACACAGAGTGCATATTGTGCCAGGAGAATGGTTTGTGCTATACTAACAAAAAAACACAAAGGAGACCAGGAAAATGAATTGTTTACATGTACCGGGCATATGGATGCCCAATGAAGAAAGTGATCTTTATAAATGGTCTGTCGTAGCGTGCGATCAGTATACTTCACAACCGGAATATTGGAAAGAGAGTGAGGAGATGGTTGGAGAAGCACCCTCTACATTACACATGATCCTGCCTGAGGTGTATTTGGGAAGTGAAGAAGAGGAGGTAAGAATTGACCGGATTCACAATGTGATGGATTCTTATCTTGCAGATGGAACAATACAGGAATTGCCAAAGGGATTTATGTTAGTAGAGAGAAGCTTTGGCGGGCAATATAGTAGAAATGGGTTAGTTGTTGAAGTGGATCTTGAGACATACGAGTATAAGAAGGGGTCGACAAGTCTGATCCGTCCTACGGAGATGACTGTGGAAGAAAGAATTCCGCCGAGATTGAAGGTGCGACAGACAGCAAGTGTGGAGCTGCCACATATTATGCTATTGATCGATGATCCGGATTGTTCAATAATTGAACCACTCACCCAAAAGACAGATGCTTTCCGGAAAGTGTACGATACAGATCTGATGCAGGGTGGAGGACATATTTCAGGATGGCTGATTCCGGAGGGTGAATTCACAGCGGATATTATGAGAAAGATTGAGAATCTGGCAGATCCGGAAGCATTTCAGAACAAATATCAGGTAACTGCAGAATGCCCGCTTTTGAATCTGGCGGTAGGAGATGGAAATCACTCTATGGCAACTGCCAAAGCAGCATGGGAGAATATCAAGAAAGATCTGACAGAGGAGGAGAGAGCGGTACATCCTGCAAGATATTGTCTGTGCGAAATTGTAAATGTACATGATAAGAGTCTGGAGATTGAACCGATCCATAGGGTCATGTTTGGAGTACAGGAAGAAGAATTCCTTGCAGCAATGGTTACCTATTACGAAGAACATGGTTGCGAAGTAAATGTACGCGAGGGAGATAGAGCACCATATGCGGATGCAGAGCATCATGTATTTTCGGTATATAATGGTACGGATACCCAATGCGTGGAAGTGGTACACCCGGTATGGGGAATTGCCGCTGCAACGATTCAGAATTTCTTAGATGATTACCTTTTGCAGCATCCGGAATGTAAGATTGATTATATACACGGAGAAGATACGGTGAAAGATTTGTCAAAACGGGAAGGAAATATTGGAATATTATTACCGGATGTAGAGAAAAAAGATCTGTTTATCGGTGTTGTAAAAGACGGTGTTCTGCCGCGAAAGACATTCTCTATGGGTGAGGCAAACGAAAAGAGATATTATATGGAATGTAAGAAGCTGACGGTTTGAAAACCAATGAAAATTGATGGGAAATAATTGTGAAAATGCTTTAAAATTCTGACAAAATATGATATAATGCGGATATCGACAGAGAAATTGGAGGGCGTCGATTGTGCAGACAAAGAGTGAAGAATAACCGGTTTGCAGAGGAAGGTTCACAGATGTGTAAGGCAGAAAGAAGGTATGGGTTATGGGTAAACAGATTATTATTTCAGTCGGAAGAGAATTTGGTAGTGGCGGTCATGAGATTGCGGAACGTCTGGCAAAGCATTATAACATTCCGTTATATGATAAAGAGATCTTTGATCATGTGCAGGAGAAAGGGTCAATCAATGCAGATGTGGCAAAGTATTTTGATGAAAAGCCGGTGAATCCGATCTTTTATCCGGTTTCAATGGACGGAAGTTATCTTCCATTGGAGCAGACGGTAGCGAATCATATATTTGATTTTATCCGTACAAAAGGCGATAAAGAAAAAGAATCATTTGTAATCGTCGGAAGATGTGCAGAGTATGTACTTCGCGATAATCCGAATGTGGTCAGCATATTTATTCTTGGCAACAGGGATGTAAAACAGCGACGGGTTATGAAGAAGTATCAGCTGGAAGAGAAAGCAGCCCTGAATAGAATGCGCAAAGAAGATAAGATGCGTAAGACGTATCATAACTTCTATGCAGATGGCAAATGGGGCGATTCAAGAAGCTACGATATTTGCGTGAATAGCTCCACACTTGGAATTGATAAAACGGTGGAAGCGTTGATCGCATACATTGATCAGTTTCTGGCATGACCATGCATAATTCTATTTAATAATGTGAAGTGACAAGACCGGTTCGGAAATGAACCGGTCTTATTCTGTATATATGGAGATTTTTCTAGACAAGAGAAATCAAAAACAGTATCATATAGATAGAGAATAATAGAGCGGATTTTTGCTGGCAGAACAGGCGAATACCGGTTTATTTTAATTGAAAGGAATATGCAAATGATCGATTGGGAGAATTATCATAATGGGGAAGGATTTGTTCCTTATTATGAAAGAAGATTTAAGAAGGATGTTGTCAGTTTTGTAAAATGGATCTGTCTGGCTTTTTTGACCGGATTTGTAGTAGGAGGAGCAAGCAGTGCATTCTCATTTGTGCTGACCAGGGTAACTGCATTCCGGATGCAGCATTTATGGGTTTTTCTGTTTCTTCCGGTAGCCGGACTTTTGATCGTATTTCTCTACAAATGGATCGGAAAGGAAGATGGTGGAACCAATCAGGTATTTTCTACGGTGAAGGCGCAGGATGAGGTGCCGTTCCGATCCGCACCGCTTATATTTGTTACAACCGCACTGACACATCTGGTAGGAGGCTCTGCAGGACGGGAGGGAGCTGCAATTCAGCTTGGCGGAAGTATCGGTAATCAGATGGGACGATGGCTTAAGCTGGATGAGGAAGATATGCATGTAATCGTTATGTGTGGAATGAGTGCAGCGTTTTCCGCATTGTTTGGTACCCCGATGGCAGCAGCCGTTTTTGCGTTAGAGGTAGTCAGTGTAGGAGTGATGTATTATACGGCACTGATGCCTTGTATGATATCTTCCTTGATCGCATCGAATTTTGCGGCTAATTTGGGAATTCACCCGGAAATGTTTCATGTAAAAGGGATACCGGATCTTACAATGTTAACCGGAGTTAAAATGGGATTGATCGCATTGGGGTGTGCACTGCTCAGTACTGTGTTCTGCATTGCATTGAAGCAGACCAATGTATTGTTTCGGAAGTATCTGAAGAATCCATATATCCGGATCGTGGTGGTGAGTGTGGTCATTATTGGATTGACCTGTTTGCTGCACACAACAGATTATATGGGAGCAGGAGCCAACATAATTGAAGAAGCGATCGAACATGGAAATGTAAACCGTCTGGCATTTATGTGGAAATTAATACTCACCGTATTGACGATGCGGGCGGGATTTCGTGGTGGCGAGATTGTGCCATCTTTTTGTATAGGGGCGGCACTTGGATGTGAGTTGGGACAGCTGGTTGGAATTTCTCCATCGCTTTGTGCGGCAGCGGGAATGGTTGCGGTATTCTGCGGTGTGACGAATTGCCCGATCACTTCCATACTGATCGCATTTGAATTGTTTGGATTTGACGGAGTGTTTTATTATCTGATCGCAGTATCGATCAGTTATGCGGTGTCGGGTTATTATAGTTTATATAAAGATCAGACAATTGTATATTCAAAGTATAAGGCAAAATACGTAAATAAACATACAAGATAAGAGATGACAGGAAGAATATATTGCCAGGGACATGCAACGGGTGAATGAGAGGATTTGTATATGGATAATAAAATGTTAGATGTCAAGGCCGAGATTGAAAAGGTAGTAAAAGGAAAATCAGAGGTTGTGGAAAAAGTGCTGGCGGCCATGCTTGCGGGAGGACATGTGTTACTGGAGGATATTCCGGGTGTTGGAAAGACAACGCTTGCTATGGCGATTGCAAGATCTATGTCTTTAAGTTATCGGAGAGTACAGTTTACACCGGATGTATTGCCGAGTGATATTGTTGGATTTTCCATGTATCATCAGGAAACGAAGAAATTTGAATACCAGGAAGGGGCAGTTCTTTGCAATCTGTTTTTGGCAGATGAGATCAATCGGACATCGCCCAAAACGCAATCGGCATTGTTGGAGGTAATGGAAGAGGGAACCGTGACAGTGGATGGCGTAACGAGAAGTCTGCCGGATCCGTTTACGGTAATTGCAACAGAGAATCCGCTCGGTTCGTCCGGAACACAGATGCTGCCGGAATCACAATTGGATCGTTTCATGGTCTGTTTATCCATGGGATATCCGGAACATGAGGCTGCGGTAGACATTTTAAAGGAAAATGCGGGAAAACCGCTTTCTAAGATTGTAGAAACAATTTCGGTCGAAGAATTTCGGGCTTTGCGCAAACGGACAAATGATATGTATGTACATGATTCAATCTATGAGTATATTGTAACGCTGGTGGAGAAGACGAGAAAAGATCCGTATTTTGCGATGGGGGCAAGTCCGAGAGGAAGTATCGCACTTTTGCGTATGGCGAAAGCAATGGCAGTAATGTATGGAAGAGAATATGTGACACCAGAAGATATCTGCCGGGTTTTTGCAGATGTATTAGGACATAGAGTAAAATTAAGTACAAAGGCAAGAGCTGAGGGAAAAGACATAAAGCAGGCGTTGGAAGAGTTGTTTCAGGGAGTGAAAGTACCAAGAACCTGATTGGGAGAGAGACCATTTGTGAGGAAGAACAATTTCCGGATAAATACCGGAGAGGAAAGGTAGAAAATGCTGCAAATTCGTAATCTATTGCGTTATCTGGTTGCAATTGGACTTAATATTTTCATAATGATGGCATTACACAGTTATATTAATTTTGTATTGCTGATCGGATTACTGGTATTTCCGATTTACAGTATTTACGGAACGCGCAAAGCAGGAAGAAGTCTACAAGTGCATCTTCGTGCTCCACAGGAGCCGATGGCAAAGAATGAGGAGTTTTTTGTGTATATTGACGTGGATAATCCAACCTGGTTTCCATTGGTAAATGCAACATTGCCACTTCAGATTGACAACACCTTTTACAAGAATTGGGGGCAGCACGAACTGAATATACCGGTTCGGGCACATCAGACTACGTCAGTTTCCTATCCGGTCGTGATGGAACAGTGTGGGCGGTTTCGCATGTATACAGACCACCTGATCTGCATGGATCTATTGGGAATATATGCTGTAAAGTGTTTTGTTGAGCAGAAAACGGAATGTATGATCCTTCCCAAAGGACAAGAACGGGAACAGGAAGCAGGGCTGTTGTATCAAAAAGGTGTATCGGAAGCAATGGAGAGCAGAGAAAAAGGATATGATTTTTCGGATATCAGCGGAATCCGGGAATATATTCCGGGAGACAAACTGCAAAACATACATTGGAAATTGTCTACGAAAAAAGATGAATTGATGGTCAAGGAACGTGTGAGTGTGTCTGCCATGCAATTGCATGTTTTAGTGGAGCTAATGAATGATCCGCAGATGCAGTTGGAGAGTATCTTAGCGCTGACCGACAGTGTTACACGGGCATTTGTACGGCAGAATCTGCCATTTACGGTACACTACTACAGTGTTAAAAAAGGCGGTCTTCAGGAAATGTATATTGGCAATGAAGAAGAACGAAAACAATGGATGATGATGATGTTATATGATGTCTGTTATGAGAAAGAACAAAAGGTACAGGAATTGTTTCAAAAGGAATACCCATCAATTGGACAATTTTTGTATATTGGACCAAATGTAGAAGGCATACAAAGTCAGGATATGATATCAGGTGGACATAATACAGTGGCAATTCTGCTGTAGGTAAGGAATGGAAGTAGAGGAAGGATATTCATGTTCGGAAGAAAGAAAAAGGAACAAGTCCATAAAGATGATTATATGCTTGCAGAGGGGATTTATCTGAAATCACCGGAAATGAAGATCGGGAATATTGTGTATAGCTGTTTTTTGCGTTCGCTGATCGCATTTTTTCTTGTACTGGGATCGGTAGGAGGATTTCTTTCTGCGTTGGATTTATCATATAATTATGTAATTGTGATCGTGGCATATATGCTATTGTCATTGTATTTCTCTTTCTTGTATGCATTGTCCAAATTCTTATACCGGGATATTGGATATATTCTGTTTTTTGGTGTATTTGTTGTTGCGATCTATCTGTTCCGGATCCATGCAAATTCCGGGTTGTATGTGGTAGTTAACCGGGTGTTGAGCCGTGCGAGAACCTTTTTTGACTTGCCGGGTGTCCGGGAATATGAGGTGCAGATTGATAATGATTATTTAACCGTCGCGATCATGGCAATCTTTGTAGGAATGGTTCTGATCATTATTTTGAATATCTGGCTGTATTCGAGAATGAGTTTGATCTGGGCGATAGCGTTGACATTTCCGTTGTTGGTTATTCCGTTATATATGAAATTGACTCCGGATGTTTTTTACATGTTGTTACTGGCAATCGGCTATCTGATGGTCATTGTATTTAAGGCGAATGGTCATTATCTTGCATTTGCATGGGATAAACCATTCCGGTTTAAAAAGAAGCGGATTATTTATTCGCAGGATGCGGGTGTTTTTCAAAATGTATTGCTGACAGCTATTGTTTTTCTGAGCTGCGTTGTCTTTGCGGTGCAGATATTTGTTTCACCGGCAACATTTGACGGGCGGTTTAAAACCGATACATTGCGGGAAAAAACAGCGGATGTGCTGGGGAATTTTGTATTGTTGGGTTTTTCCGGTTTTTACAATCAATATGCATCTGTCGGAGGCATGAGTGGAGGAAAACTCGGCGGTATCTCGAATGTACGACCGGATTATCTGACGGATTTAGTAGTGTCGTATACTCCATATAGTAATCAGCCGGTTTACTTAAAAGGCTATACCGGGGCAATATATTCACAAAACGAATGGTTGAGTGAATACCGGTATAATAGCAGTGTGGAAGAAGATCAGGAAGATTTTGAAGATGAGAGCATGAAGATTGAGGCGACTGAATTGAAACGGAATAGTGGGAAATATCATGCTACCGGTATGATGAAGGTGAAGAATGTGGCAGCGGATAGTTCTTACTTGTATTATCCTTATTACACCGAATTACCGGATTATACCATTTACAATAATCATGAGATGTTTCAAAACAGTCAGGGATTAAGACGTATGGAAATAGGGGAATATATCTATTATCCGCAGATTGTCTGGGATAACCGGATTGGGGATCAGACACCGGGTTCTATGGATGTCTCTGCTGTCAGTGCGGATTATTTAGCAGTGCCGGAAGAGAATCAGACTGTGATCAAAGAAGAATGTGACAAGATCGGATTAAAAGATTCCATGACGGTGAATGAGATTACGGATACAGTGTCACAATATTTCCAGGATAATATTCCATATACGCTGAGTCCGGGTGCTACACCAAGAGGAGAAGATTTTATTAACTATTTTCTGACACAGAATCGGAAAGGGTATTGTGCACATTTTGCGTCAGCAGCAACCTTGATCTTCCGGGAAATGGGAATACCGGCCCGTTATGTGGAAGGATATGCTTTTTCTTTTGAAAATGTATTGGCATCAGACATTAACGAGCAGGAAGACCCAAAGGATTATTACAGTGGATATTCGGCAATTGGAGATTCACCGGTTATGGATGTGGAAGTAACGGATGCGATGGCACATGCATGGGTGGAGATATATGTTGACGGATTTGGATGGAAAGTGGTGGAAGTAACACCGGGGAGTGCAGCCGAAACGGATGAGGATAATTTCTGGGATGCATTTACAAAGGCAGTAAAAAATGTTGGAACAGACGGGGATAATACATCCGGAATCCTGGGAGATCTGGAATTAGCGAAAATGGCATGGCTGATCTATGTTGTGTTCGCAATTGTGGCAGCATACATTGTATGGAATATTGTGCGGATATTGATTCATAAGGTCAGAAGATACCGCGTTTGTCATCAGGAGGATCTTCGGGAAGCAATTGTTGCAAGATATGCAGATCTGTGTGATATGATAAGGGTTTGCGATGTTACATTTGATGCATGCAAAAGCCATAAGGAGCAGATGGTATACATGAAAGAACGGTACGGCATGCCGGATGAGGCACAGGCATTTGCTGACCGGGTGGAGGCAATCAGTTTCAGTAAGCACATAATAGAAGAAAACGAGTTGATGCAAGTCGGGAAAATGATTCGTATTATACAAAAGCTTGTATGGGAAAAGGCAAAAATGGGAGATAAGATTAAACTTTGTAAGAGGTAGTGTTATATGTGGAAAAATCAGGGGGTTCTGTTTGCAATCGTACTTCTTTGCTGTTTAGGCGGAATTACGATTGCATACCGAAACAACTATCTGCCGGAGAAGGTGAAGAAAGTTGTTGACCGGGCATGCGGAATAGAAGAAACAGTTGTGTCAGATAAAGGAATAGAGTGGAACAGATCAGAGAAAGGGCACCCGGCGGGCGTGAATCTGACAGAATTACAGAGGCAGCGGGAGGAGGAATGGGCACGTCAGGAGGCTGTGATCGATCAATGGATGGAACATATGACGATCGGACAGAAACTTGCACAGTGCATGATCCTGACAAATGAAAAGGACATGACAGGGTATAACTTTCGTACCCGGCAACCGGGCGGTGTAATCTTTTTTGCTGTTGATTTTGACGGAAAAACGATCCGTGAAGTGAGAGAGCGAGTAGATAGCATGCAGGCAACAGCAGATGTGCCGTTGTTGATAGGAGTAGATGAAGAGGGCGGTGACATCAGCAGGATCTGCGGACTGAGGGAAGAAGATGTTCCACAGTTTGAAAGTGCAAGAGTGATTTATCAGCAGGGAATCGAGGCGGTTCGTACGGAATCGAAAAGAAAGGCAGATATCCTGCAACAGTTAGGAATCAATATCAATTTTGATCCGGTTGCGGATGTTGTGAATGATCCTGCGGCATATATGTATGAACGCAGTGCAAGCGGAAAGGCAGAGGAAGTTGCAGAATATGTAAAAACGGTTGTAACGGAGATGGATGCAGTAAATATGGGCGTATGTCTGAAACATTTTCCCGGATATGGAAATAATGTCAATACACATACTACGTTTGCAACAGATCCGAAGAGTCTTAAGGCATATCGACAGAATGATTTTCTTCCATACCAGACAGGTATTGCAGCGGGTGCAGACATGGTGATGGTATCCCATATTACGATGCAGGCGGTAGATGAAGAGAATCCGGCATCTTTGTCGCAGAAGGTACATGCACTATTGCGTGATGAGTTTCAGTATGATGGAGTGATTATTGCAGATGATCTGAATATGCAGGCGATCCTTAAGAAATATTCTTTGGAAGAAGCGACCGGGCGGGCATTTGCAGCGGGAAATGATATGATATTTTCTGCTGATTTTGAAGCCTCTATGAAGGGAGCATATCAGGCATTGCACGACGGAACGATATCAGAGCAACAGATTGATGAGTCTGTGAGAAGAATTCTTCGATACAAATACACATTAACAGATGAGGAGACAGGCAAAAATGAATGAAGGAGAAAAAGGTATTTCTGTTTCGCAAAGACAGATTTATATATTGTCATTGCTTTCGGAAAATCCCAAGGGATATTCCGCTGAGGAGATTCGGGAACGATTGCATCAATGGGATATTGATGTGACGAAGAGAACCATTTTGCGGGATATTGATGAGTTGTCGTTAAATTATGGAATTGGAGAGGAAGAACGGAGCGGCAAGACCTATTTTTATGCGGACAAATATACATTAAAGAATGTTGATTTTACAATTGAGGATCTGGCATCGCTGGCATTTGCAAAGGAGATGTTAGGTGAATATGCGCATCTGGATATGGGACAACATGCAATATCGCTGATTGATAAAATGGTCGACCGTTCTGCATCTTTGAATCAATTGCAATTTGAGAAACTTTGCGGTCATTTCCGCCAGGCAGGAAGAGAAAATGGCGTGATGGATAAAGTGGACAGCCGGATTGAAAAAATGATTCAGAATGCAATTGATAATCAGAATAAAGTGGAAATGCAATATTACAGTTTTTCCAGTGATTCAAGCAGTACACGTGTGATTCATCCATATCGTATGCTGTTGTTAGATTCGTTTCTCTGTGTGGAAGGATATTGTGAATTGCGGCAGGCCGTGAGAAGGTTCCGGGTATCCCGAATCAGGGATATTACGGTATTGGATGCACATTTTACCGAGAAGGAAAAAGAGCAGGAGACATTCTTGAAATTAACAGGTGAGGAGCAGGAGCTGCTGGAACTGGTATTTACAGGCGACAGTATCCGGTATGTAAAGGAATACGAGAAAAATCGTGCAGACCGGTTGGAAGAACAGGAGGATGGACTGCATTTTTATAAGAAAACGGCAATTGCACCGGATGTGGTTCGGTGGATCAGGGGATTCGGACCGGATATAGCGGTGGTCAGTCCAAAGTGGCTTCAGGATCAGCTGATTGCGGAATCAAAAAGAATATTACAGATTGAGTAAAATAAAAAGACGATAGGATATATCCTATCGTCTCTAGCTGGGGTACAAGGATTCGAACCTTGAAATGACGGAGTCAGAGTCCGTTGCCTTACCATTTGGCGATACCCCATTAAGCGTTTTCGCCGCTCACAAGACATTATTATACACATTTCAAAATAAAAATCAAGGGGTAATTTTAATTTTTTTTTAAAATATGATTTTGACCATAGAAGAGGAAGTGCGGTATAATGGTATCAACACAGCATGAAAAAGAGGAGTAAGCAATATGTTTGAGATGAAAAGGCAGGTCACTTATTCGGAAGTAGCCGGTGATCTGAAAGTAAATATGGCAGGTTTGGTACACTATTTACAGGACTGTACGATTGCCCATTCAGAAACGGTAGGTCAGGGAGTATCTGCGGTGCAAAAGACACGAAGAGCATGGTTTTTATCAAGCTGGCAGATAGAAGTCGATCGATATCCGGAATTTATGGAATTGGTGAAGGTGAGAACATGGGCACATGATTTTAAGGGAATGTATGGACACAGGAATTTTGTTGTGCTGGATGCGGATGAGAATCAGATTGTAAAGGCGAATTCCATCTGGATCTTTATGGATATTGATAAAATGATGCCGACAAGGATTACACCGGAGGATGCGGCACCTTATACGATTGAACCGGCGCTGGAGATGGATTATGCACCCAGAAAGATCAGACCGTTGGATGCGGAGGATCAGATATTATCGAAACAGTATGAACCAATTGTGGTGAAACCGTCCTTTTTGGATTCTAATCATCATGTGAATAACGGAAAATATGTGGAAGAGGCATTGAACTGTCTGTGTGTGGAAGAACCGATCAAGAGAATGCGGGTGGATTATCGAAAAGCAGCGAAGTCAGGGGATATCATGTATCCTTCCTGTTATTATCAAGATGGCAGACAACAGGTAATCTTGTCGGATCAGGAAGGCAATATCTATGTGATCGTAGAGGTGGAGTGAGAATGGTATGAGTGAGAAACTTACACGGTTGCAACAACAACTGTTTGTGTTGCAGGATGAAGAATACAGAGATTTTCACAGTAAATTGATGCCGAATATTCCCAAGGAAGATGTCATCGGCATACGGGTGCCGGTATTGAGAAAATTTGCAAAAGAATTTGCAAAGTCCGATGAAAAAGAAAAGTTTTTAAAAGAGCTGCCGCATCGATACTATGAAGAGAATAATTTACATATGATGCTGCTTGTTGAAATGAAAGACTATGATGGATGCATGCAGGAGATGGAACGGTTTCTTCCGTACATTAATAACTGGGCAACGTGTGATTTTCCGGCACCGAAATGTTTTGAAAAGCATAAAAAGGACGTGCTTGAACATATAAAGATATGGATAAAATCTTCGCAGACTTATACCGTGCGATATGCAATTGGAATGTTGATGCGATTGTTTTTAGAGGATGATTTTTCGGCAGAATATCCGCAGATGGTTGCGGAGGTATCCTCGGAAGAATACTATATCAATATGATGATCGCCTGGTATTTTGCGACGGCTTTGGCAAAACAATGGGATGCAGTGATCCCATATATCGAGCAAAGAAAACTTTCACCGTGGGTGCATCGAAAAACCATTCAGAAGGCAGTGGAGAGTTATCGGATCACCCCCGGACAAAAAGAATATCTCAAATCATTCCGGACATGAAACCCGGATGGTTTGAGATATTTTTATGAGTTACCCTTTCAGTTTGCGTTCTACATAGTCACGAATGATCGTATCGTCTTCCGGCATCTGACAGCCAACAATGTAAAGTCCGTCATTGTCGGAACAACGGATGACACGACCTTCTAACCGGTTGTGCTGCACCAGATCGAAATTCTGAATCTCTAAGGTAATGTTAGTACCCTTGTGATCTGCAAAGAATGCATCATGTGTCAGGAATGCAAATCCGCTGGCGCTGAGATTATCCAATGAACCGGTAATAGTTCTGGTGTCGTCAGCAATATGAATAAGGCATGGATTTGCCAGATCTAATCGGGGATATTTTCGACGATTGTTGATCTTAGGACGTGATTTCAAGGTGATAACAAATTGATCCGTAGCCTGGCTGACCGGTTCGATCTGTGCTTCCTGCCAGCAATATAGTACATTTCCCACAACAACCTGCAACTGACATGCGGTAGCGGAAGTGATCGGCATAATGGAATGAAAGCGGGCGGTAATGGTATTATCCTGTTGCGAGATCACTTCACCGTGACAGGTTGCGGACTGGTCGGTATTTACCATCAGTTTCATGCCGGGAAGAATATCTTCCACCCCCATGAATCCGCCGATGCCAAGCTCACACATCAGCGATTCTACCACGGTTTCAATAGAATTGATATTGCTTGCGGATTCGTCGTATTTACTGAGCATTCGGTTGCTGATCTCATTCGAGTCGGCAATGGAAGTTGTCATATGTTCAACAATGCCGGATACCTGTTCAAGATTATCTACAAGGTGGAGGTTCGATGCTTCCACTTCTTTCATTGCAGTGTCGATCACATGAATATTGTGTTCTAACTGTGTGGTGTCGGATGCAATCTTTGCTACATTTGTTCCGGCAAGTGTTACTTTCTCCAACATTAACTGGATTAATTGTAATGTTTTTTCGATGGAACCGGTCATCTGATCAGAGGTTTCTTCTAAATGTTGTAACGCCTGACGGATCTGGCTTGAAGAGTTCTGTGTTTCCACGCTTAAGTTACGGATCTGATCAGCAACGACTGCAAAGCCTTTACCAGCATCACCTGCTCTTGCGGCTTCAATGGATGCATTGAGTGCTAGCAGGTTTGTCTGGGTATTGATATTTTCAATCGTACCGGTTTCTTCTTTTACCATATCGAATTCCTGCTTGAAATCCCGTAAAATGGACTCAATCTCTGTAGACAATGCAGCCATGGTATTTGTGGTAGTAATGAGACTGTCAAGATCAGCAGAACTGATCTTTGCATGTTCTCCGGAAGCGGAGGTAAGTGATACCATTTCGCCAATCATGGAAGCAACGTGGTTTACCTGTGAGTGGATATCGGAGGTCATCTGGTTAGAGGACGTGGTTGTGTTCTGCAGATCGGAGTTGTTGTCCTTTAACGTGTGAAGACTCTGGACAACAATGTTTGCTCCGTGTGTGTTTTCTGAAGCTAATTCCCGGACAACAGATACCCCGTCGATAATGGAATTGCTGGCAGTTTTGACCTGTTCGACGGTTGTAATAACACGGTTCAGATCTGCTTTGATACTGTCTGTCATGGCACCGTCGGATTCATTTAAATGCTGAATGGACATAACATAGCAGATATAACACAATATAATGCAGGCCAGTTCTAATTGATAATTTTTCATGTCGGCTGCGGAATTGTATCCCTGCAATACATGATATACAGAGCTTCCGACAATAATGATCGAATTGACAATTCCACAGGTAATCATGAATTTCTTGTTCTTATATAAGACTAAAAGACTTGTTACAGGAAGAATGTAGGTAAATGCGATCGGTGAAGCAGTAGTACTGACAACAAATGTATAGAATATTCCATAACCGATCACAAGGTCATACCGGTACCATTCAGTAGTAAATCCTTTCAAACGCAGCAGAATTTCTCCAGCAAAAAGCGGTAACCAGCACAGAACCAGAAAGGCGAGATAATAGGGAACTGTATTCAGTCCGTTTGCTACATCGCTTCCGTAGTTAGCAGAGAGCAATACTGCAAAAATGATCCATATCTTCCGGGCTTTCCGGTTTGCTTTTTCTTTAAAAACAGCTTCATCGTAATTCATAAGTTTCCTCCATCGTATCATTTGTAGATTTGTTTATCTGTTGAAAATAGTCTGACATTGCCTGTATGGTTTTTGTGCTTTCCGGCAGGAATGGTTCAAACACGGAAAAGGCATGGGTTAAACGTGCATCGTCTGGAAAATCAAGTAGTACATGGGTGTGGTCGTGCCGGGCGAGTGCTTTTTCGAATTGCATCGTATAGTGTCTTAGATTGTCCCGTTCACTTGTTACGAGAAAACATGGAGGCAGGGACAGGATAATATCGGGATGCTCCGGATTGACGTAAGGAGCATATGCTGTACGCTTATAATGCCTGCCATACAGATAACGTGGCAGGAATAAACCGATAGAATCTAGTTTGTTTGTGTAAAACATACCACTGATCAATCCCAGCGCTTTGATCGGCAACGGGTGTGGCGTAACATTTGCAGCCTTTGCAACAGCAGGTTGATTCTGCATGGATACACAATAGGTCAACAGGCATGCACCACCGCTGTCACCGGTAGCATATAGCTCATTGATGTTTCCGTGATATTCGGTTAAGTGATCCCGGATATACTGAAAAGCAGAAAAGATATCTTCGCACTGATCGAAAAACAGGCAATCCGGTACAAGGCGATATTCAATACTGATGACCAGATAGCCAAGTTTACTGAAACGGGCACAAAAATGCCGGTTGAATTCCTTACAACCTAAAATCAGACCGCCTCCGTGGATGTTGATCACAACAGGCAGTTCCTGTTCTGGTTTATCAAGTGGACGGTATATATCCAGACGGTGTGAAGGGGAATCATCCGCTGCATATGAAATGTCGGACATTACCTCTATACCTTCCGGAAAGGATAATTCGCTGTTGCGTTTAGCAAGAGACTGCTCAAAATCGGTTCGTTGCTTATAAAAAATATTCTTGATTGTCTGACTCATTTGTTCAATACCTCTGTCTGGTTGGGAATTGAAAAAATTCCTAAAATATGTTACCTATATAATAAACTATTTTATAGGCAGATTCAATGAAAATGTAATAGAGGAACGGGGAGTGTTGCTATGAGAACAAGAGAAGAAGCATTAGAATATGGTCTGTCTTTTCCGGACACCTATCAGCAGGCACCATTTCATGATCCGAACTGGCAGCTGGTTCGTGTAAAGGGATCGAAGAAGGTATTTTTATGGACCTATGAACGGGATGGATACATCAATCTGAATGTAAAAGTGGATCCGGAATGGCGGGATTTCTGGAGACAGGCATTTCCTTCGGTTATACCGGGATGGCATCAGAATAAAGAGCATTGGAATACGATCATACTGGATGGAAGCATTCCGGATGCGGATATCCGGCGGATGATCGCAGAGAGTTATGAACTGGTGACGGACAGCCCGACGAAACGGATCTATGAGGCAGTAAAACGGATTCCAAAAGGAAAAGTTGCAACCTATGGTCAGGTGGCAGAGATGGCAGGCGATAAAAAGATGGCACGTGCTGTGGGAAACGCACTGCATAAAAATCCGGATCCGGAACATATTCCATGTTTTCGTGTGGTCAATGCAAAGGGAGAATTAGCAGGAGCATTTGCGTTTGGCGGAGAAGGTGCACAGGCAAAGCGGTTAGAGGAGGATGGCGTTGAGGTTATTGATGGAAAGGTAGATCTTTCAAAATACGGAATCTCAACTTTATGTTGAAAAATGTACATTCCATGTTTATAATCGGTATAGACAGAGATGATACTGAAAAGAAATAAGTTATGATTTTGTAGAAATGGAGCAATTATGATAGAGATTGGAAAATGGCAGACATTACAGGTAATCCGGAGCAAAGATTTTGGAGTGTATCTTGCGGAGAAACAGGGCGATTCCGATGCGGTATTGCTGCCTAGAAAACAGGTGCCGGAAGATTTGAAAGCCGGAGGACAGATTGAAGTATTTGTATATCTGGACTCTTCGGATCGGCCAATTGCAACAGTGAATAAACCATTGATCACATTACATGAGATTAAGAGACTGCGTGTGGCAAGTGTCGGCAATATCGGTGCCTTTATGGACTGGGGTCTGGAAAAAGATATTTTGATGCCATTTAAAGAAATGGTTGGAAAAGTCAGAGAAGGGAAAGAATATCTGGTGTATATGTACATGGATAAGAGCAATCGGCCATGTGTATCCATGCGGCTGTATGAGCATTTGGCTACGGATTCCCCATATCACAAAGGGGATGTGGCAGAAGGATATGTGTACCAGATTAATGAAAAGCTGGGCGCATTTGTTGCAGTAGCAGACCGGTATCAGGGATTGGTTCCGAAGCAGGAACTGCATAAGAAATTATATGTAGGAGATACTATGACATTTCATGTGAGTGAAGTAAGAGAAGACGGTAAATTGAACCTGTCACTTGGTCAGCCTGCATATAAACAGATGGAAGAGGACAGTGAAATGGTATACGAAGCAATTCTCTCGTATGACGGAGTGCTGCCGTTTACGGATAAGGCATCCCCGGAGATCATTGAACGCGAGATGGGTCTTAGTAAGAATGCATTTAAGAGAGCTGTCGGACGACTTCTGAAAGAGAAACGGATTGAGATTCACGAACATTCCATTGTGATCACAGATAAAATTAACCAAAGTTAATATTAAGGAGGACAACATTATGAACAAGAATGTAGTAAAGACAGATAAGGCACCACAGGCGATCGGACCATATTCACAGGCAATTGAGGTAAATGGTATGGTATACACTTCCGGAGTAGTACCGATCGATCCGGCAACCGGTAGTGTGGTAGAAGGGGATATCAAGGTACAGGCAACAAGAGTGTTTGACAGTATGAAAGCTTTATTAGAGGCAGCGGGATCAAGCTGCGAAGATGTGGTAAAGACAACGGTATTTATTAAGGATATGAATGATTTTGCAGCATTAAATGAGATCTATGCGACATATTTTACCGGAATCTTTCCTGCACGTTCCTGTGTAGAAGTGGCAAGACTTCCCAAAGATGTACTGATCGAGATGGAAGCGATCGCACTGAAGAAATAATAACAATTGGAGAAAATATATGGGTTTAGAAGAAGAAACGATTATGTTGGAAGAGACAGGTATTGAGAGGGAAGCGAAAGGGAAAAAAGTGGAGACTGCCATGAAACAGGCAGGTCTCTTCTTTTTCTTATTGATGATATTGGAACTTCCGTATGCACTGCTGGTCAACTATGTGCAGATGCAGTTTCAGTTAGAGTATGATACATTGATTTCTGTGTTGATGACACAGGGATATCTGCTGATCATGGCAATTGTATATATTATTGTTACGAAGAAGAGTTTTACAAGGGATCTACACGTTCGCAAATATAAGGTGTCGACGTTTTTCCTGTCGCTGGTAGTATTGATGGTGGCATCCCCGATGGCAACCTGGCTGAATGTATTAAGCCAGTTGTTTGCAAAGAATTCAACCAGTGGAGCCATTTATGACATCACCCGGAATGTTCCGGCGTGGCTTGGAATTGTGATCATCGGATGTCTGCCGGGTTTTGTTGAGGAGACGTTATATCGTGGCATTATGTATTCTGCATTCCGGCAGCGTTCCATATTGACCGGCGTGGTGATCAGCGGTCTTTCCTTTGGTCTTATGCACATGAATTTCAATCAGATATTGTATGCAGTCTATCTTGGAATTGTTTTTGCATTGCTGGTGGAAGCAACCGGCTCACTGGTATCATCGATGATTCTTCATATGATATTTAACGGACTCAATACATCCTATCTGTATCTTTTGCCGAAATTATATGATTTCCTCGGAAAGTTTTCGACAGAGTACGCCAATTTCAATCTGGAGACGGAGTTGTCTAAGACGCCGGAACGGGCACAGTTATATCCGATGTTAGAAGTGCTGGCACCAACGGCAGTCGGTGGAATTGTGTTGATGATATTGTTACTCAAATTCATTGCCAAATTGAACGGAAGAGAATTTACATGGCAATCAATCCGTGCCCCAAAAAAAGGCACAGAAAATGTGAAACCGATCAATGTGTGGGTGATCTTAGGCTGGATATTCTGTCTGGTGTTTGCATGTTTGGATTTAATTGGAGGATGATTAATTGATAGAGTCGATTGAATTGACAAAGCAGTTTGTAAGAACTTTAAAAAAGGGAAAAAAGGAAGAGTTCCTCGCAGTCGATCATGTTAGTTTTACTGCTGAAAAAGGTGAGATTCTGGGTGTGCTAGGACCAAATGGAGCAGGAAAGACTACGCTATTACGAATGTTAGGTTCTCTTATGGAAGCGACAGAAGGTTCTGTCCGGATCACGGATCGGGATGGCAATCAGATCACGGAGAAGGGGAATCTTAAAAAACATATCGGTTATCTGTCTGAGAATACAAAATTATACGGAAGATTTACAGTTCGTGAAATGCTGTCACTCTTTGGGGAACTGTATGGATTTTCAAAGGTGGAATGCGAAGAGAAGGTGACATGGATCTGTGGATTGTTGGGTATGGATGAATTTATTGATAACCGGATCGAGAAATTATCAACCGGGCAGAAGCAGCGGACATCTATTGCAAGGTGTCTGATCCATGATCCTGACATTTATATATTTGATGAGCCTACTCTGGGATTGGATATTATCAGTTCGAAGGCGATCATAGATTTCATGAAACAGGAAAAACAGCGGGGAAAAAGTGTACTGTATTCCACACATTATATGGAAGAAGCAGAATTTCTCTGTGACCGGATCGTGATGATCAACAAAGGAAAAGTTATGGCAATGGGAACTCCTGCACAACTGAAGGAGCAAACCGGCACCGGTAATCTCAGAGACACATTTTTTGCACTGATGGAGGGAGGAACAGTCGATGAATACGAAACAACTGAAGACTCTCTATAAGAAAGAGATCATGGATGTGCTCCGGGATAAGAAAACGATTCTTACGATGGTTGTACTTCCGGTTATATTGTATCCGCTTTTGTTTCTCGTTGTTATGCAGATCATGACAATGATCATGTCAAACCAGGAACAACAGACCTATTATGTTGCCTATGAGAATGTGTCAAGTGAGAATCAAAAGGCATTGGAAAAATGGATCGATGGAAAAGAGGACGGGTTGGATTATGTGATCAAGACAAAAAAGTCAGAGAATCCGGAAAAAGATCTGAATGCAGAAGAGATTGATGCTTATATTACAACGTCTGTGACGGCTGAACAGGTGGTCTATGAAGTGCATTATCTGTCGGCAGTTACTAATTCTTCGAGTGTATCGGATATGTTAAAAGAGGAGATAACGGCTTATTCTAAGAAAGTTGCAGAGAAAAATGTAGAAAAGCTTGGAATGGATGTCAAACAAGTATTATATCCGGTGGATTCGAAGCTGCAGGATCAATCAAGCAATGAAAGTTCCATGGGAAGTCTGCTTGGAAGTTTTATCCCGTTCTTGTTGATTACCGGGATTATGACAGGCTGTATGTATCCTGCGATTGATATTACAGCGGGCGAGAAAGAGCGGGGGACGTTAGAGACATTATTGACACTGCCGATCGGAAACTTGGAGCTGATCATCAGCAAGTTCTTATCGGTGGCTACAATCTCAATTGTGTCGGTCTTTATCAATATATTGTCCATTGGTGGAATTGTATTCTACCTATACAAAACAGTTGTGAGTCTGTCAAAAGGAATGGGAACATTCCGGATGACTTCCTTTATTCCGGCGATTCTGATCTCTGTAATCTGTGTGGCGGCATTTGCACTGTTTATGAGTGCCGTTGTTATGTGTATCTGTGCCTTTGCGAAAAGTTTTAAAGAAGCAAACAATTACATTACACCGCTTACGTTGGTTGTGATGCTTACTGCATATGTAGGATTTATACCGAATGTGGAACTTTCAACAAAGACAGCATTGATCCCGGTTGCAAATATCTGTCTGTTGATGAAGAATCTGATGGTGTTTAAATATGATTTTACGTTGATCCTGATGGTACTGTTCAGCAATGTGATATATGCGTTTGTTGCGGTGTGGTTCTTAAGCCGGATCTATGACAGTGAATCCATATTATTTGGGGAATCCTTTAGCGGGATCAAATTGTTTGAACGAAGAAAAAATATACAAAAAGGCAGTCTGCCATCCATACAGGAAAGTATTTTGATCTTAGTTGTTGCATTATTACTGATGGTATATGCAGGCGGGGTGATGAGCTTATCCCATCCTCTTGCAGGTGTGATTGTGCCGCAATTCTTCATTGGAGTGTTACCGGTGCTTGCCTGCATCTATATCAAAGGAGACATTTGCAAAGTCTTTTCGATTAGAAAGCCGGCAGTGCGGAGTGTACTTGGTTCCCTGGTTCTTATATTGGGAACGGCAAGTTTATCACTGTTGTTGAGTAATGTATTGAGTTTCTTTTTCAAGGAAAATAGTCAGGCACTCAATGATCAGTATCTGAACCTTTTGGATGGTGTATCGTTCCCGGCTGCATTGTTGTTGATCGCATTGACGCCGGCTGTTTGTGAGGAATTGTTGTTTCGGGGATATATGTTTACGGCATTTCGCAACAGGATGAGTCTGCCAAAGGCAATTTTCTTTGTTTCGATCCTGTTTGCGATCAGTCATATGAGTCTGATCAAGATCTTGCCGACGGCATTGCTTGGAGCAGCACTTGCATACGCCGTGTATTGTTCGGACAGTATATTTACATCATCGCTTATGCACTTTTTAAATAACGGATTTTCGGTATTCATTCTATACTATGGAGATAAAATACCGCTGTTGAAGGAAGAACAGGCACAGACACCGTTTATTATTGGGATGGTCGTACTTGCAGTTGCTGGTATTCTGCTTGGAATGAAATTATTGAAACGTAAAGATTCAGAATAAAAAGAAGAAGGGCTCGGAACGAATGGGGTATCGTTCCGAGCCCTCCCCAATTAAGGGGGTATGATGAAAAGTATATCAAAAATAAGTGAATGTCATAATAATCCGGATCCTCTAAATGAATTATTCAATAGAGATATAATTGGTCTGCTCAACCTTTGGCTGCTCTTTGATCTTAGGAACAACAATGGTCAGGATACCATTCTCGAAAGATGCATGAATGTCATTCTGTGTAACCAGTTCGCCAACATAGAAGCTACGCTGACTCTTTCCGGTAAAGCATTCTTTGCGGATATACTGTCCTTTGCGTTCTTTCAAAGTCTCATCTGCATGACGCTCTGCTTCGATTGTCAGATAGCCATCTTTCAAGCTTGCCGTAACATCTTCTTTCTTATAACCGGGAAGCTCGATTCCCAATTCATATTGATCTTCGAATTCTTTAATATCGGTATTCATTAAGTTTCTGGAATTCGCAGATTGTACATAACGTTGTGCAGGTTTGTAATTGTCGTTGAAAAAATCATCAAATAAATCGTTTGAAAAAATACTAGGTACTAACATGATAAATTCCTCCTTGTATGTCCATAATAAAATGATTGCTAATGTTTCAGGTTATCGTTTTTCCTAACCTGTGATTATGTTATAACACGAATTGTTAGCACTGTCAACAGACGAGTGCTAATTTCACATTTTATTCACAAATAAAGGTGAAATATCTGACAATAATCAAAAAAAGGTGTTGGAAAGCTTTGAAAAATAACAGAGCACGAATTTATATAGACACAAGTCTAGTAATATGCTAAAATCATTGCAAAGACGTGAAAACAAGAAGGGGTTGCATATATGGCAGAAGATAGAAGAGTTCGAAAGACAAAAAAAGCAATTTGTGATGTATTTTGTGAACTGACAAAAGATAAAAAATTGAACGAGATTACGATCAAGGAGTTGTGTGCGAAAGCAGATATCAATAAGAGCACATTTTATTTACATTATAGAGATATTTATGATCTGGCAGAGACGATCGAGAATGAACTGATCCGGGATGTATGTGCGATAATTGAAGAATATCCATATAATGAAACGATTCGAAAAGCACCAGAGATGTGGAAACGGATTGGGGATGCACATTTTAAAGAGCCAAACGGACTGGGTGTCTTAATGCGTCGAAAAGGGATGCAGCCAATGGTACAGAAGTTAGAACGTGCTGTGATCGACACGATCATGAATAAGTTTGTGTTGGCGGGAATGGAACGGAATACGGAGGAATATTTCCGGCATCATTTATATGTAACGTTTGTGATCAATGGATATTTAGGTGTATTGAAGGAATTTGACGTTGCAGAGATGGAAAATGCAATGATCGAAGTGTCGGAGAGGTTATCGACGGGATTTAATGTAGAATTATAGAGAAAAGAGGGAATGTATTATGGATATTAATAAGAAGAAATATTCTTTTATATCACGGTATGATCAGGTGACAATTCATGGTATGTGTATGATACCGGAGAATCCGAAAGGGATCATTCAATTTGTACATGGAATGAATGAACACAAAGAACGGTTTTATCCGTTTATGGAGAAAATGACACAGCGTGGATACATTACACTGATCCATGACAACCGGGGACATGGTGAAAGTGTGAAAGATGAGCGTGATATTGGGTACTGTTATCCGGCGAAGGAGAAAGGATATGTAGAGGATATTTACCGGGCAACAAAGAATATCCGGCGAGCGTATCCGGGGCTTCCGGTGATATTATATGGACATAGTATGGGATCATTGGCGGTTCGTGCGTATCTGAAAGAGCATGATGATGCGGTGGACGGATTGGTAGTGGGTGGCTGCCCATCGTATAATGATGGCGTGCCGTTTGGCATTTTGCTTGTAAATGTTCTTGCGGCATGGAAGGGGGAACGGTTCCGTTCTGACCGGATGCAGGGATTGGTAGTGAATCAGTTTGAAAGAAAATTCCGGAATGAGGGAAGAAAAAGTGCATGGCTGGCAGTAAAAGAAAGTGTAGCAGAACAATTCGGAAAAGATCCGTTGTGTCAGTTCACCTACACCATGAACGGCCTGCTCACATTACTGCATTTAGAATGGATTGTTTACAAACAGGCAGGATATCAGATGCATCAGCCGGAACTGCCGATATTGTTCTTGTCCGGAGAAGAGGATCCGTGCTACATCAATAAGAAGAAATGGAAACAGGCAGTGTATCGTATGACAGAGTTGGGATATGAGAATGTGGAAGCGATCCTCTTTGAAAATATGCGGCATGAAATACACAATGAAGAGGAAAATGAAAAAGTATTTGATGCTTTGCAGGAGTTTGCAGATACGATATGCGATCATTTTGAATAATCGGTTTTGTGAAAAAAGTTCATAATTTTCCAGTTGCAAACAGTAAATAAATGAAATATAATGACTTTATATGTAGCAATATTATTATATAGATTTGAAAGAAGAGGGAATAGAGTATGGATATTCAAGGAGTAGGTTTATCTGCTACGGTATTGTCGAATGCCAATACCAATTCTCAGATTGGAATGAAATTATTAGATAATGCATTAGATATGGATCAGGCAAACGGAGCGGCTTTAACACAGATGTTAGAGCGTTCGGTGAATCCATTAGTTGGGCAGAATATTGATATTAGATTGTAAAGAGATATAGGAGGTTTATCGTGAAGAAGAGCAGCGTAATCGGTATGGCTTTTTTAGCAGTAGGTACGATTGGAATGTTTACACCGGCATTTGTAAGTCATGCTGAGGTATTGGATGATTCTGATGTAGGAATCACATATGCGTTAGATCAGTATGTTGCAAGCCTTGATGTGAAAGAGATCAAGGAAGAAGATGTGACGACGGAAGAGGATGCACCAACCTGTAAGTATCCGGAGTTTGAGGGAAAATGTCTGGCATACGTAGAAGAAGCAGTGAATGTCAGAGCAGAACCGGATGAGAATTCTGAGAGAGTTGGAAGTCTTCCGGTACATGGTATTGCCTTAGTTGCAGAAAAAGGAGATACATGGACAAAGATTGAGTCAGGAATTACAGTAGGATATGTAAGAAATGATTATCTTTTGTTTGGTGATGCGGCAGGTGCGTATGCAGAGGAGACATGCCCTAAGGTTGCCAAGGTGAATACAACAACATTATATGTTCGTGCAGAACAGAATGAGAACAGTGAATGTCTTACCATGATCCCGGAGGGGGAATCTTACGAGGTGATCCCACAGGATAGTGATGTAGACGGATGGACATACATTCAGGTGGATTCTGATATTGAAGGATATGTGTCTTCTGATTATGTAGATATTTCGTATGGTTTTTCACATGCAATATCTGTTGCAGAGGAAGAAGAGATCCGCAAACAGAAGGAAGCAGAAGAACAGGCAAGATTAGCGGAAATGACAAGCACAAAGCGTCAGGAAGTTGTTAATTATGCATTACAGTTTGTTGGTAACCCATATGTGTATGGTGGTACAAGCCTTACGAACGGAACAGATTGTTCCGGATTTACAATGAGTGTATATGCACACTTTGGTTATGGATTGCCTCGAACAGCAGCAGCCCAGATGCAGGGATTATCCAGTGTGGATCTGTCAGCTATCCAGCCGGGAGATTTGTTGTTCTACCGCGGTAAAGATGGTTCGATCGGTCATGTAACCATGTATATTGGCGGAGGACAGGTTGTACATGCCAGTAGTTCTACAACCGGTATTATTGTATCCGGTATCGGATATCGTACACCATGTGCAGCAGCCAGAGTAATCTGGGATTGATGATATGAATAAATAACAGGATATAATAGGAAGGTTCAGGAAGCGACTGTAACCTTCCTATTTCTATATATGAATGGGAAGAAAACAGGGGGATACAATCGTGAGGAGAAAGTTTGGAAAATGGATAGTGTGGATATGGATGACTGCATGCATTTGTGGTATGTCGCCGTCTGTTTGTGTGTACGCGTCAGCAGGTGCAGATGATGAGGATATAAGGCGGTTATGGGAGCAGCAGTACAAAGACCTGATAAGAGAACAGGATCAGAAACAATGGGAACAAAAGATAAAATGGGGTGAATCCGGGGAATACAATCAAAAAGATGCAGGAAAACGGGTTGTACAGGTAGAGAATAAAGAAGAATTATATAAGGATATCGGTTATCGGATAAAGAACCATGAGGAGGATGTTTACTATGATACATACACAAGCGTCTGGAATAATAGTGTAATGGATAGGTATCGATTTTATTGTAATAAAGAGGATCTGCTGGCCAGTGGAGAATACCAGAGATATTATATTGAGGACATTAATATTACGGTAGAAAAAGGTTATTTTCCAGACGGACATAATGTAAGAGTACATATGCAATTTAATTACAAATTTTCCAAAGAAGAAGTGGATGTATTTTATCAGGAAATGAGGGATATTGCACAGAAATTAAAAAAAGACTCGGATTTTGAAAGTGTCAAAGCGGCATATGATTATATTATCAATCGTGTGGACTATGATTATGATTATAACAATTACTTAGATTATGAAGGATTTCGTGATGGTGTTATGGTATGTAGCGGATATAGTAT
>HF987829.1 GCA_000431135.1 Clostridium sp. CAG:590 | reverse complement strand
AATAAGAAGATTGTTTCGGTTACTGTTAAGAATGGAAAGTTACAGATCAAGGCAAAGAAGAAGGGTAAGGCAGTTATCACCATTACCGATGAGAATGGTCGGGTATCCAAAGTAACAGTTGAGGTTAAGAAATCTGTTCCACTTAAGAAGTTATCTTTGAATAAGAAGAAGGTAACATTAAAAGTGAACCAGAAGGAGAAACTCGTTGTTACAAAGAATCCGGTAACGGCTGTTACGAAACTGAAATGGTCGACAAGTGACAAGAAGATTGCTACTGTTGATCAGAACGGAAAAGTAAAGGCAAAGAAAAAAGGAAAAGTAACGATTACGGTAAAGGCATCAAATGGTAAGAAAGCCAGATGTAAAGTAACAGTAAAATAATCTGAATTTTAAGGGGCTGCTAAGTTGTTCGATTTAGCAGCCCATGTTATACTGAGGAAAGATTTGTATAGGATAGGAAGAAGGTGATCTCATGAAATGGAAGAAAATTGCGGGTGCCCTGTTTGTTGCAATCCTTTTGGTATTTGCATTCTGGTATGGTGGAAATGGAATTGATAACCGGGGCTTTTCAATCGAAACGACAGAAAATACAGGGATATCAGACAATGTTCCGGAATCCAACACTTCCAATACAGCCGGGGTACAGAGCGGACAGAAGTCACAGAATACTGCATCCGGGCAATCTGCGGACAAGAAAGAGAAAAAGGGGAATATCTTCCAACAATTGTTCATGAAGATCAGTCATAAGGGATCTTCCAGTACATCGCAGAATGGACAGAATAGCCGTAAAGCGCAGAAAAATGCACAAAAAGCGGTTAAGAAAGCTTCAAAAGACAAGAAAAATACAAAGCAGACTTCGAAGTCGAATAGCAATCAGAACGCGGCAACATCGGGTGGCAGGGATTTGGCAACAGCAACCAAGGCTTCCACACAGACGGATTCGTCCAAAGAAGATCAGACGCGGCAGGCAACAGCAGAGAAACCGACAACGGAAAAGACAACAGAGAATACGGCTGATATGATAAGCTGTACGATCAGTATATCCTGTAGTACGTTGTTGAATAATATGGACAAGTTAGCAGAGAAGAAACATTCTCTTGTTCCCCAAGACGGATATCTGTTAGCAGCCACTACGGTTAAGGTGAAAAAGGGAGGCACTGTGTTTGATGTGCTGCAAAAAGTAACAAAAGATAATAATATTCAGCTAGAATTTAACTATACACCGGCATATAAGAATTATTATATCGAAGGAATTGGAAATTTATATGAGTTTGATGGTGGAGAATTGTCCGGCTGGATGTATTGTGTAAATGGAACATTTCCGGGAGTAGGATGTTCTTCCTATAAGGTGAAGAATGGGGATGAGATCCGCTGGGTATACACCTGCAATCTGGGTAAGGATGTCGGAGGATATTTCAAAGAGTAGGAGGTCGCACATGAACCGTTTGCATCCGGTGGTCAATTTCATATATTTTGCAGTTGTACTCGGATGTAGTATGATGTTGATGCATCCGGTATGTCTGGCAATCAGTTTTGTGGCAGCGTTTTGCTATACGATTCAGATGTTTGGATATCGCAATGCACGGAAGGGATTGGGCGGCATGGCAGGCGTGATGGTAGTAGCAGCAATATTGAATCCTGCATTTAGTCATCAGGGAGTGACGACAATCTGCTATCTTCCAGGTGGCAATGCACTGACATTAGAATCCATCTGTTATGGAATTGCGGCAGCGTTTATGCTGGGGGCAACTCTGATGTGGTTTCGGTGTATCAGTGAGATATTAACTGCGGATAAGATTGTGTATCTGTTTGGAAAAGTGTTTCCTGTTCTTTCCATGATCCTTTCGATGGTGCTTGGATTTATTCCCAAAATGCAGAGAAAGCTAAAGGAGATCCGGTGTACGGAGAGTGTAAGAGAAAAAGGATGGACGCAGGAAGACTATCCGGAAAAAGGCTGGATCAGAACGGAGATACATCTCGTTCATAGGGGGATTCAGAATGTGTCGTTGTTGATCACCTGGGCACTTCAGGATTCCGTTGATATGGCGGACAGCATGAAAGGGCGGGGATATGGGTTGCCGGGCAGAACGGCATATACAACATTTCGATTTACAAAGTGGGATCGGATGGTATTGTCGGGGATTCTGGTAATGTTTGTATATATTGTGATCGGTGGGCTACAGGGCGGCTTGGAATGGGAATATTATCCGGTGACAGGCGGCAGAGGAATGAATCTTTATTCCGTGAGTTTGTATGTGGTGTATGGATTGATGTGTTTTCTTCCGGTCGGCATAGAACTTAGGGAGAGACTAACGTATTCGCAGGGACGTGTAAGAGCCTGATGTATATAAGGAGTTTTGTATGGAGCAGATTCGAATCGAACATCTGACATTTTCATATAGAAAGGGAGATATTTTCAGTTTAAATGATATCTCAACCGTGGTGGACAAGGGACAATTTGTGCTGATCATTGGGGAATCCGGATGCGGTAAGACAACATTGCTGCGGCACTTGAAAGTGGACTATCTTCCGGCGGGTGTGCGAAGTGAGAATACACGCATATATTTAAATGGCACAAGAATTGAGCAATTATCGCAGCGGGAGAGTGCAGGAATTGTTGGATATGTACGGCAGAATCCGGAGTCTGCACAGGTGATGGATCGTGTATGGCATGAATTGGCATTTGGATTGGAAAGTCTCGGATATACACAGGAAGTAATGCAGCGAAAAGTTGCGGAGATGGTCGCATTTTTTGGATTAGAGGGAATCTATGAGGAGAAATTATGTAATCTGTCCGGCGGACAGAAACAATTGGTCAATCTGGCAGCAGTTATGGTGATGGAACCGGAAGTGCTGGTATTGGATGAACCGACCAGCCAGCTGGATCCGGTTGCGGCTGCCGAATTCTTTCATATCGTAGAACGTATCCACCGGGAACTCGGAACAACGATCATTATGACGGAACATCGATTAGAGGATGTATATTCGATGTGTGACCGTGTCTGGCTGATGAGCGATGGACGAGTAGAATGTGAGGGCACACCTGAGCAGATTGCAACGTATTTGTCAGATCGCAAACATGTAATGTATAGTGCGCTGCCATCCGCTGCCAGAATTTATCTACAGTTAAGAAATGGAACAGATGTACCGTTGACTGTCCGGGAAGGAAGAATCCGGCTTGAGCAGATACTTGCGGAATCTGGGAGGAATATGCAAAGTCCTGACGCAACTGCGGATACGGCACAGAAAATGCAGAGCGCATTTTGTGCGGATGAATTATGGTTCCGGTATGAACGTCAGGGAAAAGATATTCTAAAGGCATGCAGTTTTTCTCCGGAAAAGGGCAGTGTCACAGCTATTATGGGCGGAAATGGAACCGGTAAATCTACATTGCTTCATGTGCTGGCAGGACATTATGAGGCTTTGCGGGGCAGGATCCGAAAACAGACAGGAACAGTAGCAATGCTTCCGCAGAATCCGCAGACATTGTTTGCACAGGATACGGTGTGGGAAGAGTTGTGTGTCAGTGCAGGTCTGGCAAAGCAATTTTGCAACACGGAAAGTCCGGTCTTGCAGGATGTGATCCGGGAATGGGATTTGCAGTCAATATTAGAGCAGCATCCATTTGACCTGTCAGGTGGGCAGATGCAGAAATTAGGAATTGCAAAACTGATGCTTGCAGATTATGACATTTTATTATTGGACGAACCGGGAAAAGGCATGGATCATGGAGCAAAATGTGAGATGGGGCGGAAGCTGCAACGTCTGGCGGCACAAGGCAAAACAATTGTGCTGGTAAGTCATGATGTGGAGTTTTGTGCAAAATATACGCAGTGGTGTGGATTGTTTTTTGACGGGCATATTGTGTCGATGATGGATACCAGATCATTTTTCCTGCAAAATGTGTTCTATACAACAGCAGTTGTACGAATGTGCCGTAATCTGATCGATAATGTGGTGACAGTGGAAGAGGTAGAGCAATATTTTGGAAAAGATGAGGATCCGGTAGAGCCGGAAGATAACAATATGCCGAAAGACATAGATGATAAGAGCGGAACTTCATCAGAGAACGGAGATTGCACGCAACAGAAAGCGGTAAGCAATCCGGACAAGCAATCCGACTGTCAGACGGGACAGAAACCATCAAAGTGGTATCGTATTCTTCCGGCATTTATTTTCTGCTGTATGATGCCAATGACCATCTATGTGGGACATACCATCCTGCAACAGCGAAAATATTATTTTATTTCACTGGTGCTGTTGATGGAGGCTTTGGGAGCATTTTTTGTGTCGTATGAGAGAAAGAAACCACAGCTTCGGGAAATGATGGTGATTGCAGTTATGACAGCGATTACCGTTGTGGGAAGAGCGGCATTTTATATGGTGCCGAATGTAAAACCGATGGCGGCACTTACTATGTTGTCGGGAATCGGACTTGGTGGAGAAGCCGGTTTTCTGGTGGGTGCACTTTCTATGCTGGTGTCGAATATATTTTTTGGCCAGGGCCCATGGACGCCATGGCAGATGTTTGCGATGGGGTTATTGGGCTGGCTTGCGGGACTGATATTTTACCGCAAACGGTCGTATGATTGGAAAAGGGTAGTCGGGATCAGTGTATTTGGTTTTGTGACGGTATTTCTTATCTATGGAGGAATTATGAATCCGGCATCGGTATTGATGTATCAGGAGCATGTGAATGGGAATATGATTCTTTCTGCATATGCGATGGGAGTTCCGTTTGATCTGCTTCATGCAGGCGGAACGTTCGTGTTTTTGTTGATCGGAACGAGACCGGTTCTGAAGAAATTATATCGTATTCATTTGTGATAAGGTTGACGGAAAGGGGAGAAATACAATATGACACTGCAGCAACTGAAATATGCGATCACAGTGGCGGAAACCGGAACGATTACAGAGGCGGCAAATCGGCTCTACATTTCGCAGCCAAGTCTCACGAACGCCATTCATGAGTTAGAAAAAGAAATGAACATCGTGATCTTTCGCCGGACCAACAAGGGAATCAATATCTCTAAGGAAGGGGAGGATTTTCTCGGTTATGCAAGGCAGGTATTGGAACAGGCGGCAATCTTAGAGGACAAGTATAAGAGTGGACAGGGCGGAAAGAAGCAGTTCTGTGTATCGACACAGCATTATTCGTTTGCGGTTAATGCATTTGTAGATCTGATCAAACAGTATGGACAGGACGAATATGATTTTAGCTTACGGGAGACGCAGACGTATGAGATCATAGAGGATGTAGCAAGGATGCGGAGTGAGGTCGGCATTTTGTTTTTAAATGATTTCAATGAGACGGTAATACATAAAATCCTGAAATCGCACGATCTGGAATTTCATTCATTGTTTGTTGCCAGACCACATGTATTTATCAGTCGGAAACATCCGCTCGCAGGCAGGGATGTTATCACGAATGAGGAATTGGAACAGTATCCGTATCTGTCTTTTGAACAGGGTGAGCATAATTCCTTTTATTTTTCGGAAGAGATTTTTTCGGCAGTGGAGCGTAAGAAGAATATTCGTGTCAGAGACCGTGCAACTTTATTTAATCTGTTGATCGGGTTAAATGGATATACAGTGTGCAGTGGCGTAATTGATAAGAAGTTAAATGGCAAGGATATTATTGCGGTTCCGTTAGCAGACGAGAGTGATATGCGGATCGGTTATATTGTACACCGGAAAGGTGTGATGAGCCGGTTAGGACAGACGTATCTGGATTCGTTGAAGAAGTATTTAAAGTAGAATAAATAGATGGAAAGATTGACAGACAGTCTGGTGCGACAGTTTATCTATAGTTTGAAACTATGGATAAGCTGTTTTTTATGTATTATTCAATATGCATATTTTCTCCTATAATGGTATCTATAATGAATAACGTCGAAGGAGGATATGATGAAAACAGCAGTGATCGGTTTCCCCAGAGTGGGAACATTAAGGGAATTGAAATTTGCAAGCGAGCGGTATTTTAGAAAAGAGGTTACACGGGAGGAGCTTTTACAAACTGCAAGGGAATTGCGTAAAAGACATTGGGAAGTACAGAAACAGGCAGGGATTGATTATATTTCCAGTAATGATTTCTCATTTTACGATATTACATTAGATACCGCAGTGTTATTAGGGATTGTACCGGAAAGATACCGGAAACTGAAACTTTCCACATTGGATACTTATTTTGCCATGGCAAGAGGATACCAGGGGGAATCTGGGGACGTAAAGGCATTGGCAATGAAGAAGTGGTTTAATACGAATTATCATTATATTGTTCCGGAAGTGGAAGATGATATGATAATGGAATTGTCGGGAGATAAACTGTTTGCAGAATATAAAGAGGCGAAGGCATTGGGAATCGAGACAAAACCAATTGTGGTCGGACCATATACAATGTTGAAGCTTTGCAGATATACCGGAAGCAAAAAGGCAGCGGATTTTACAGATGCATTTGTAAATGTATACAAGCAGATCATTGAAAAATGTGAAACACAGGGTGCACTTTGGTTGCAGATCGAGGAACCTGCATTGGTTCAGGATATGTCGAAGGAAGATATTGCATTATTTCATAAAATATATGATGCGTTATTATCGGTATCGGATTCCTGTAAGATATTACTTCAAACGTACTTTGGTGATGTGAGAGATATTTATAAAGATCTGATTACAATGCCATTTGCGGGAATTGGTCTGGATTTTTTAGAGGGAAAGAAGACAGCGGCGTTAGTGGAGGAGTATGGATATCCTACGGACAAGATATTGTTTGCCGGATTAGTAAATGGAAAGAATATATGGAAGAATCATTACGACCGTACTTTGAAGGTGATCCGCAATCTGCGTGAAAAGGATATTAACGTAGTGTTATCTACTTCCTGTTCTTTGCTGCATGTTCCGTATACATTGCAGCATGAGAGTAAACTTGTCAAGGAATATCTGGAACACTTTGCATTTGCGGAAGAGAAATTGACGGAATTAAAAGATTTAGGCAAGTTAGCGGACTGCAAGGACTACACAAAAGAGGTTGAATATCAGAAGAATTATGTATTATTTGAACAGGATCGGAACTGTAATAACGAAGCAGTAAAATCAAGACTTGCAAAGGTTACGGAGAAAGACTATGTAAGACTGCCGGAACGAAAAGAACGCCAGAAGTTACAAAAGAAGGAGTTTGGACTGCCGGAATTGCCGACGACTACGATTGGATCATTTCCGCAGACAAAGGATGTAAAGGCAAACCGGTCGGCATATCGTAAGGGAGAGATTACACAGGAAGAATATGTTGCATTCAATAAGAAAAAGATTGCAGAATGTATTAAGAAACAGGAAGAGATCGGATTAGATGTTTTAGTACATGGAGAGTATGAACGAAATGACATGGTGGAATATTTTGGTGAGGCATTAGGTGGATTTTTATTTACAGAAAAAGCCTGGGTACAATCTTATGGAACAAGATGTGTAAAACCACCGATCATTTGGGGTGATGTGTATCGCGAGAAACCAATGACGGTAGAATGGTCGACCTATGCACAGGCACAGACCGATCACATTGTAAAAGGAATGTTGACCGGACCGGTTACGATTCTCAACTGGTCATTCCCGAGAGAGGATATCTCAATCCGTGAATCCATTTCACAGATTGCATTGGCAATTCGGGATGAAGTATTGGATCTTGAGGCAAATGGTATTCGTATGATACAGATAGATGAGGCGGCACTTCGGGAGAAACTCCCGCTTCGCAGATCGGATTGGAATACGGAATATCTTGATTTCGCAATTCCTGCATTCCGCCTGACACACAGTGGTGTGAAGCCGGAGACACAGATACATACGCATATGTGTTACAGCGAATTTACGGATATTATTCCGGCGATTGATGACATGGATGCAGATGTGATTACCTTTGAAGCGTCCCGTTCGGATCTGCAGATCTTAGATGCATTGCGGGAGAATCATTTTGAAACGGAAGTTGGACCGGGTGTGTATGATATTCATTCACCGCGTGTGCCTTCCGTGGAGGAGATTATAAAGGCATTGCAGATCATGCTGACAAAGATTGATCGTGAGAAATTGTGGGTGAATCCGGATTGTGGATTGAAAACCAGAGGAATTCCGGAGACAGAGGCGAGCCTGATCAATATGGTAGAAGCAGCCAAGAAGGTACGGTGTGAATAAAGAATTGTTTAGTGTGTAAAGAAAACAGACGCATGAGAAGTGAGAACTCATGCGTTTTTCTTCTATGGTCGGTTGTTTAGAATTTATTTAGCAATTGTTTACAAAAAGAGGAGTTGCCAAGGAAGTATAAAAAGGTATAAAATGTTTTCTAGTAAAATGGCAATCAGACAGGAGGATAATTATGGAACCGGTGAAACGTTTGAAAAGAGAGTTGCGCGCAAAAGGTACAGTGATTAATCTATATAAAGATACGGTAGAAGTGAATGGCAATATTGCCGAGTGGGATTACATTCATCATGATGGTGCGGCTGCCGTAGTGGCAGTGGATACGGATGGCAAATTATTGATGGTACGGCAGTACCGGAATGCATTAGATCGTTTTACATTAGAGCTTCCGGCCGGCAAGTTAGATGATCCGGAGGAACCGACCTTAGAATGTGCAAAGAGGGAATTAGAGGAGGAGACCGGATACCGTGCCGGCAAGATGGAATATCTTCTTACGGTGAATACAACAGTTGCGTTCTGTAATGAAAAGATAGATCTTTATCTGGCAACCGATCTTACAAAGACGGAGCAGCATTTAGACCCGGATGAGGAGATCAATGTGGAGAGATGGGATATGGAAGATCTCAAGAAAATGATCTACGAAGGTAAAATGACAGATTCGAAGACTATTGCAGGACTATTAACCTATGATGCAAAGTATAATCGTAAATAGAGGACGGATTCTAAGAAAGAAGGCAGAAACATGAAGATAGCAGCATATAATTACAGAGATTTTGATGAGGCGCAGTTCTTTGAAAAATTTGCGAAGGAATATCAGGTGGAGATCATTCCGATCCGTGAGGCACCAACAGTAGAAAATGCAGCGCTTGCCGATGGATGCGAAGGAGTCAGTGTGATCACAACCCCAATCACAGAGGATATTATAAAGGCATGGAAGGAAGCCGGAGTGCGCCATATTTCTACACGGACGATCGGTTACGATCATGTGGATCTTGAAGCTGCGAAGAAATACGGAATGGCAGTCAGCAATGTAACGTATTCGACCGGAAGCGTAGCAGATTATACGGTAATGTTGATCCTGATGGCACTTCGTAGAATGAAATCCATTATCAAACGTGCAGAGGGAATGGATTATTCGCTGATCGGTAATATTGGACGGGAGATTGGAAGTCTGACAGTTGGTGTAGTCGGAACCGGCAAGATCGGAACACATGTAATGCGGAACCTGTCCGGATTTGGCTGTGAGATATTGGCATATGATCCGTATGAGAATAATGAGGCGAAGTTATATGGAACCTATTGTTCTTTAGAGGAACTGTTTGCAAAAAGTGATGTGATCACATTTCATACACCTGCCACAAAGAGCAGTTATCACATGGTTAATGCAGATACCTTGAAGACAATGAAAGACGGTGTTGTGATCATCAATACAGCGAGAGGAAGTATTATTGATACGCCTGCATTTATTGATGCATTAGAAAGCGGTAAAGTGGGTGCGGCGGCATTGGATGTCATTGAAAATGAACTGGGAATCTTTTATGGAGATTATAAATATCAGGTGATCGGACATAGAGAGATGTCTGTTTTAAAGGATCTTCCGAACGTATTGATGCTGCCACATATGGCATTCTATACGGAAAATGCAGTCTCTGATATGGTGGAACATTCGATTGCACATATTGTAACGGGAGATGGTAACGTACTTGCAGGGCAGAATTTGTAGACAGGTTGCGGATTGTCCGGAAATATGGGATAATAAATTGTTTTTGTACATAATTTAGAAAAGATATGGAGATGAGGTAACAGACATGAATTTTGTAGAGTGGTTAAAGGTAGTTTTATTGGGGATCGTGGAAGGAATTACAGAATGGCTTCCAATCAGTAGTACCGGACATTTGATATTAGTGGATGAATTTGTGAAACTGAATCAGAGTGAATCGTTTATGAAGATGTTTAATGTTGTGATCCAGTTAGGTGCCATACTTGCGGTCGTTGTGTTGTACTGGGATAAGTTATGGCCATTTCACACAAAGAAGAATGCACCGAGGAGAAGCTGGTTTGCAAATCAGGCGGATCACGGTGTTATGAAAGGTTTTCAGACATTTTGTAATAATTATTGCTATATGGATAAGATCGTGTTGTGGGTAAAGATTGTGTTTGCGTGTATTCCGGCGATGGTCATCGGGATTCCGTTTGATGACTGGATGGAAGCACATTTTCACAATGCAACGGTTGTATCGCTTGCTCTGATCGCTTATGGTGTGATCTTTATTGTGATCGAGAATTACAATAAGACACGAACTCCGAGAATGAATACACTGTCCGAATTAAGTTTTAAAAATGCATTTTTGATCGGTGTATTTCAGGTATTGTCATTGATTCCGGGAACATCCCGTTCCGGTTCTACGATCATTGGCGGTATATTGATCGGAGCTTCGAGAGAGCTGGCAGCGGAGTTTACATTTTTCCTTGCGATTCCGGTTATGTTTGGAGCCAGTCTGATCAAATTATTGAAGTTTGGATTGGCATTTACCGGTACAGAGTTAGCTGTATTGATCGTTGGAATGCTGGTCGCATTTGGAGTATCCATTCTGGCAATCAAATTCCTGATGAGCTACATTAAAAAGCATGACTTCAAAGTATTTGGATGGTATCGTATCGTTCTCGGTTTGCTTGTCCTTTTGTACTTTTATGTTATTCGCTAGATGTTTCATGGTTAAAGTAATTGTAAACTGTGCTTGAGATCTTTTGAATGTTGGGGATGGCGGCACCGCAGTTTGTACTCATTACGCAGATGATATAATCGGTTGCGGGAGAATAGACAATGGCTGCATCGTGTTGGAATTCATCCGTGTCTCCGGTTTTGTTAGCACATTTTGTTCCGGCAGGAAGACCTGCCGGAATTTTGTTTATATGTGTCTGGTTCAGTAATAATTCCAGAAACTTTTCGGAATATTCGGGGTTTACACATTTTCCTTTGTAGATCTTTTCCATCAACAGACCGCAGTCGTTGACAGTGGTCAGATTCCGTCCGGCAGACGATGGTGCTTTGTACTTTGTAGGAACCAGAATGGAAGTGATGGTTGTGTCCGTGTAGCCTTCCCGGTCAATGTAATCCTGGATAATGCCGCGTCCTGTGATGTGACTGTTATCTGGTGCACATCGCATAACCATCAGGTTAAATGCGTCATTGTCGCTGATGGACAGCATTTGTGTCATTAAAGAATCGATGGAAGAGGTTTCTTCCAATTCGCCTTTGTCCATGAGATCATATGCAGCGGCGGCACAGTATAGTTTGATCAGACTTGCTGAAAAATACTGAATGTTGTTGATAGAAAGGTATTCGTTTGCATTTAGATCCTTTACATAAACAGACCAGGTTCCGGAATAGCCGGAAAGCATATTTTGTAAGGTGGAACGCAACGGAGCAAGACCTTCTTTGCCTCCGGTCGTGCCGAGAGAATCATTTGCATAACCGTTGCTATCCACATAAATATTATCCGGAGTTAAAGTGCTGGTGAGGACATATCCATCTTCGCCGATGTAACGCTCATCAATCCATTCATTCGCAGCGAGACTTCCGTCGGAATGAAAATAATATTCCTTTCCTGCAATGGTCTTCCAACCAGTTGCCATAATTCCATTTTTGTCAAAGTAGTATTGGTCACGGTTAATCTTCATCCAGCCGGTTACATGGTTGGAATATCTGACCAGATAATAAGTGTTGCCGTTGATCGTACAAAATCCGGGAGCGGCTTTTGACAGAGGGGTAAAAGAAAAAGCCTCCGTATCCGCGGAGGCTTTTGACTCGAGATTGTTCAGCAGTCCCATATCGAGCAGACCTTCTGTAGTTGTAATCTCTTCTGTTGACTCACGATTTTTGACAGATTGCTCCGTTGTTGCTTTTGGAGAGGTTGTATTCGTGTTATCTTTTTTCTTATCCGGAAAGAATACAGATAAAAAGAAGATCAATACAATACAGATCAGGGAAATGATAACGATTGTTTTTGTATTCGCTTTGCTGATATCCGGGTATGCAACATTCTGTTGCTCTTCAGCGGTTGTGTTGCTGACCGGTTCGTTGTTGGTTTGTTCTTCGTTGTAATCTGTGCTCATTTGCGCATCCTCTATCTTCTGAAAGTTCTTCTTAAGAATTTTCTATCATTATATAAGAAAGCGAAAACATATGCAAGTAAATTATACTTTAAGAAAAACTTCAGAATGGTTTTGGGAGCGTTTGTTTTCAAGGGATTGCACATATTTTGTGCGTCTGGAGGCGATTGTATATGTGATTTGATTGTGCTATAGTGAATTCAATAAATATAGTATAGAAGGAGTGGATAGCATGAGTAAAAAAATATGTGGCATACAGATGATAGCGGCAGGAATCATTTTGACATCGGTTCTGGCATTTGGCGGTGATGTACATGCGACACAGAATCCGGCAACGGAAGCAGTGGTTACGGAGGCAACAACGCAGGAAATATCAACGGAGATAACAACAGAGGCGAAGACATACACTAAGCCCGGAAAGACAAAGGTAACGGGAAAATTCAGCAAAGGGAAAATTGTGCTGAGTTGGAACAAAGTCAAGAAAGCGGATACCTATTATATATACCGAAAGAATGCAAAAGGAAAATATGTGAAGATTGCACAGACAGGTAAATTAAAATATACGGACAAATCCGTGAAAAAAGGTGAGTATTACAATTATAAGGTGACTGCAACATATCAGGCAGATGATAAAGTGATTGCAGGGAAAAAGAGTAAGGCTTGTAAAGTGTTGGCAGATACCATTGATCCGAATAAGAAAATGGTTGCACTTACCTTTGATGACGGACCGGGACGATACACCAAAACGATTGTGAATTGTCTGAAGAAAAATGATGCACATGCTACATTTTTTGTTGTAGGGAGCAGTGTGGATTCTTATCGTGATTCTGTAAAGTATGCATACAAAGCAGGATGCGAGATCGGAAGTCACAGTTACAACCATAGTGATCTGGCAAAACTGTCTGCAAAAGATGTGAAAGCACAGATGAGTGATACCGATAAAAAGATCAAGAAAGCAACCGGAAAGAAAGCAACCTTAATGCGTCCGCCATATGGTTCGGTTGGAAAGACCGTAAGTGCAAATGTTGGCAAACCGATGATCCTGTGGTCAATTGATACATTGGATTGGAAGACAAGAAACACGCAGAAGACAGTGGATGCGGTAATGAAGAATGTAAAGGATGGAGATATTGTGTTGATGCATGATATTCATGAACCGACAAAGGATGCAGCTTTGAAGATTATTCCGAAGCTGAAGGCACAGGGATACCAGTTGGTAACGGTTAGTGAACTTGCCAAATATCGTGGATATTCTTTACAGAAGGGACAAAAGTATTTTTCTCTTCGCAAAAAGACGAAAAAATAAAAAGTATTAGATTAAATAATTGAAACGAAAGACCGGATATCGTATATGACGGGAATGTAAAACGACCATATATGTATCCGGTCTTTTTGTGTAGACAACGAGCCGAATGGAGTGGAGTACAAATTCGTGCTTGCACGAAAATCTGTATTCTGGAAAGATTATAAAACAAAAAGTAAAATATACTTGACAAAATGTAAAGAGATGCATATACTGACACTAACAACAAATGATACAAATTGTATGAAAAAGGAATGTATTATAAACAGATACATATTTAGATGGGAGGTTTCAGAATGAAACTGGAAGTGAAAAACATTACCAAAACGTTTGGGGAGAAGGAAATCCTGAAAGGAATTTCCTTTTCGGTAGAGAGTGGTAAGGCGTTAGGCTTGTTGGGGAGAAATGGTGCAGGAAAGACAACAACAATTCGTATTCTGATGGATGTATTTCATGCCAACAGCGGAGAGTTATTGTTAGATGGAGAACCGTTTGTTCAGAGAAATGTGCAGATCGGATATCTTCCGGAGGAACGAGGATTGTACCCGAAGCGGGAAGTTTTGGAACAGATGGTATATCTGGCAAGACTTCGCGGCGTAAGTAAGAAACAGGCAATAGTGAATGCAAAGCGTTGGCTGGAACGGTTGGAAGTTGCTGAATATGAGACAAAGCTTCTTGAAACATTATCGAAGGGGAATCAACAAAAAGTACAGTTGGCATCTACGTTAGTCTGTGATCCGGATATTGTGATCTTAGATGAACCATTTAGCGGATTGGATCCGGTCAATTCCCAGATTCTGCAGGAAGTGGTGCAGGAACTGATCACGGATGGCAAGATTGTCATTTTCTCCAGTCATCAGATGAGTTACGTGGAAGAATTTTGCGAGGATATCGTGATCATCAATCATGGGGAGGTTGTTCTTTCCGGTAATCTGGATGAGATCAAGCGGGAGTTTGGAGAGAATCAACTGGTGATCAGCGGGGTTGGAATGGATGCGGAGGCATTCGGGACTATGTTGGTGAAGGATGTGGGTGATCTTGTAACGATTACGGGTTACAGCAAAGAAGAGGTGATCGTCAAGCTCTGTGAAGGCGTAACCAGAAAGCAGTTATTCAAAGCACTTGCTAATATAGAGGGTGTGGAGATAGAGCATTTTGAGACGTATAAGCCATCGTTAAATGATATATTTGTGGCAAAGGTGGGTGAAGAGGCATGAAGAAGTTCTTAACAGTATATGAATTTGAATTAGTGAGTTATCTGAAGAATAAATCCTTTGTGGTTACGACAATCGTGTTGGCGGTATTGCTGTTTGGTGTGATGTTTCTGCCAAGGGTATTTGATATATCAGATATGCTTGGAATTGAGAGTACGAAGACAGAGACGGTCAGCGGAGAAGATACTAACGCAGAGGATACCGGGGATGTTGAAGCCGCTACCGGGCTTGGACTGGTGGATGAGCAGGGAGTGTTTGCGGATGTCACAGTGTTGGAACAGGCATTTGGTAAGGATGTAACATTTCAGGTAATGAAGAACGAGAAGGAATTGAAGAGGGCGGTTGAGCAGGAAGATGTAGCAGCAGGGTTTGATGTAAAGGACGATCTGCATTATGAATATTATGTGTTGAACCGGGAGATGTTTGACGAGAATCAGGCAATCTTTGAAGAGGTGTTATCGATGATGCATCAACAAAGATTCTGCGAGGAGCAGGGAATTGATTATGCATCTTTTATGGCAGAATATAACGCACCGGTTGATTGTACGGAGCAGATTCTTGGTAAGGATGTAGAGGACAATTACTGGTATTGTTATGCGCTTGTGATTGTGATCTTTATGATGATCATTTTGTATGGTGTGATGGTGGCAACGTCGGTGACGGTAGAGAAGAGTAACCGGTCTATCGAAGTTTTGGTGACAAGCATTGATGCAAAATATCTGTTGTTTGGAAAGGTGTTTGCCGGTGCGACAGCTGCAATTGTGCAGCTTGGGCTGATTCTTGCGGCAGTGCTTGGTGGTTATGGAATGAATCATACTTTCTGGGGTGACGCTTTGGATATGGTACTGGATATTCCGGGGGAAGTGCTTGCGGCGTTTGCGGTATTTGGCATTGGTGGATTTCTGTTCTATGCGTTTTTATATGGTGCAATGGGAGCACTGGTATCTAAGACGGAAGATATCAATAAGACGGCGGGAACCTTGCAGATGGCAATTATGCTTGTGTATTTTGCGGTATTGTTCCAGTTGCAGAATCCGGACGGTATTGTTATGAAGGTCTGTTCCTTCCTTCCATTTTCATCTTATTCTGCAATGTTCGTACGAATCGGAATGGGAACAGTAGCTGTGTGGGAGATTGTGGTATCAGCAGTGATCCTGTTTGCATCCATCTTTGGTGTAGGCTGGCTGGCGGCGAAGATCTACCGGATGGGAACGCTTCGTTACGGGAATCCGATCAAGTTGAGTACAGCCTTGAAGAATATAAAAGGCATGTAGTAAATGCGGCAACATAGTGTAAGTAGGGAGATATATTGGTATATGCGAATGGTGAACTCAGGAATAGAAGCAGATGCGAAAGATCAGAGGCATCATGAGATATAACGGTGAGAAAAGGAGAGACAGGGATGGAACATCATAGTATAAGTTATATATTGGGTATGGTTTGTGGTTTTGCAGTAGGACTTCTTGTGGTATTTATATTAAGCCGGCTGATCCGTAAAGTGGGCGGAAAGATTTGTACATTCAAATGTGCCAGAGAAGGAGCATATGATGAGAGGCAGTTACAGGCGAGAGGTAAGGCGTACAAGGTAGGTTTCTTTTTCCTTATCTTATATGTGACGATTGTATCCATCTTAAAGGATATGTGCAATATTCCACTTTTGATGTCATTTGGCGGTATGTGGATCGGTATATGTATTGCGATTTTTATCTTTGCAACGATCTGTATTTGGGAGGATGCCTATATGTCTTTGCAGGAGAATGCCAAAGGAATTAATATAATGTTTCTTTTGGTGGGCGTGGTCAATCTGATTGCGGGAATTGTAGATGTGCGGGAGGGAGTATCATTTCTTGAAAAAGGAGAGGTTTCTTATCGATATACGAATCTGATTGTTGCAGTATTATTTCTTGCATTAACTCTTATGTTTAACCTCAAATTGTTTTATAATAGGAAGCAGGAAGAGAATGAGGAATAGCCTATGAAGAATTTGAAAATGAAATCTGCCCGGGCGGCGCGGGATCTGTCTCAGCAGGATCTTGCAACTGCGGTAGGGGTATCGCGGCAGACGATCAATGCAATTGAAAAGGGAGACTATAATCCGACGATCAATCTGTGCCGTGCGATCTGTAAGACGCTTGGCAAGACGTTAGATGAACTCTTCTGGGAGGAAGAGTAATCCTGAAGTGCAGATGCAAATTGCCATTTGCGTATTCAGGGAGATAACAGGAATCGTTAGTTATGTTCAGTGCAGGGATGTATGTTCCTTGAATAATTCTTTGTAGAGTGTTTCGGCACTCCAGAATATATTATGTTGTGTAAGAATGGCCTTCAGCCCGATCGGTGGGATGGAGGCTTTTTTGTATGCTGCAAGGAATGTGTCAATGGTTTCGGAATCCATTCCACAGAATACCAACATTTCCGATGGAAATTCCGGGCCATTATAGGAGATATTCTGTCGGGCGAAGCCGGAGATCCCTGCAAGGTATCCGAGTGTCTGACTGTAAGAAGATCTTTTTACGGAGAGAATGGTAATGTGAAGGCTATGGCAGAGATTTTCAATCTGACGTCTTTTGGCAGGATCTATATGAAATAGTAATAGTTTCGATTGATTGGACATGTGAGTTCCTCCCGATGAAATGAAATATTTTATGGACAAAGGGTAGCATAGAATGGAATATCTTGCAAGTCATTATCAAATAGGTTGTTCGGTTGTTTGTTTCTTGTTTTTTGCTTCCTCTGCGACCGGAACGGAAAATGCCGGGATTGTGCATTATTACTAAAATGATTGTGAACTATTACTAATTATAAAACATTGTTCACAAAAAGAATTATTGATATAATGAATTTATCTGTATATAAAAGAATAGGTGGTGGGAATCAATGAAGGTTTTGCAGAAGATGAAACGGGGACTGTTAGTGGTTGGTTTCTTTTTTCTACTTTCGGGAAGCACCGTACAGGCTGCGAATACACAAAAGGTATCGGGAACGCAGCGGTATGATTATGCATATAAGGTGCTTGAGATTGTCAACAAGGAGAGAAAGAAGGCTGGTCGGAGTAAGCTGACAATGGATGAGGAGCTGTTGGAGGCAGCAATGCTTCGGGCAGCAGAATTAGAGGTTTCCTTTGATCATATGAGACCGAATGGAACGGATTGTTTTTCGGTTAGCAAGAAGTCTTATGGTGAGAATATTGCGATGGGTTATAGTGATCCTCAGGCGGTGATGAACGGATGGATGAATTCGAAAGGACATAAGACCAATATTTTGAATAAAGGATATTCGTCAATTGGAATTGGTTGTTTCGAGACAAAGAGTTATACATATTGGGTACAATGTTTTGGTTACGATGCTGCGGATAAGACATCTAAGCCGGATAATCAGAAGGTGACATATCAGGTATCCAGGACTTCCTCAAAAGAGACCGTATTGTTAACGGGAAACAAAAGTACGATTGCAAAAGTAAAAGGGGTAACGGTGCGTTCCGGTAAGAAGAAGCTGACTTTACAATGGTCGGAACAGGCAAAAGCCTCCGGTTATGAGATACAGATTGCAGCGAATAAATCTTTTAAGGGGAAGCAGACTTATAAGGTGAAAGCCGGACAATCGAGTAAGACAATTTCAAAGATAAATGGCAAGAAATTAAAAAGCAACAAACGGTATTACATAAGAATTCGTGCATATCGAAAAGGAAATGGAACGAAGAAGGGTAAGTGGACGGTTGTAAACAAGAAAACAAAATGACAACGGGTTATGAAAAGGAGGATGTTATGAAAAGAGAAGGAAAGCGGATAACTGCCTGGATAATGGCATTTATCATGGTGTGGAGTCTGGTGATGGTGCCTGGGGGACAGGCACAGGCGGCGGAGACGACAAAGCAACTTACCTATATAGCCGGAAGTGTTACCGAAACAGGTAA
>HF987828.1:10110-10768 GCA_000431135.1 Clostridium sp. CAG:590 | reverse complement strand
TGGTATAATCCGATCCACTAATTATGTCAAGGATACATCCGGAATGCAGTTGGATCTATCGAATGGTATTTGGGATAGTAAATACACAAAGATTGATAGTCGGGGTAAGATTACGTGTAGTAATATTTTATTTACACCTTCTCTCGTTTCAGGCGACTACGAATACTTTAGAGCTATATCCGATAGTAATGAAATAATGTCATGCTCATTGCATCATTGGAATAACAGAATGTGGATAGACTTAATCAATAAAGATGTAAAACAAATGACAACAATATCAAATAAGTCATTGCATGTTTATGCTATGTCACCAACAACTCCTGACGCCTATCATCAAATAGCCGGTTTCGGTACTACTAGAGATAGTGATAATACTGATCTAGGATATATAGAATTAGCGTATAGAAAAGCCGACAATAGTCACCTGCGATGGGAAATATGTCCTGATTCAAAAACTGGTAATTTGTGTGCTTATGTTGAAGAATTAGATAATAATATAAAAGCGTCACTTACAACTGATGGAACATTCAAAGCAACTGATATACGAACATATTCCGGAGTGTCCTTGTCATCACTTAATTCCTCTACCTACAAAAACAGCGGAGGCTTATTTAACACAGCTACTGCATTATTGATCAATGGTAACGCTCTGAACTCC
>HF987828.1:0-10062 GCA_000431135.1 Clostridium sp. CAG:590 | reverse complement strand
ATAATGGGCTGTATTTCGGCATTCGTAATGATGGCGGAAATACTTATTTTATGCCGGGTAATTCAAACGGTTGGTATGACTGTTATTCGTATGTAGGTTCAGATGGACAATGGCATTTTGCAAATAATGTCTATCTTCCTGGTACATTACAGGCAAATGGTCTTAATATGCCATCCAGAACAGGAACCCAAACTACGGCGAAGCCAAACTGCTATATTGATACGAATGGTACCTTTTATAAGACCTCCACAGCGTCATCAAGGAGTGTAAAGGATGACATTAAGCTATTAGAAAGCGAGGAATTAAACCCATCCAGATTATATGATGTGAGTATATATCAGTTCAAATATAAGACCACTTATTTGTCAAATAAAGAAGATACTAGATATAAAAAGGACATGATTGGTTTTATACTGGAAAATTTGCATGAAAAATATCCAATTGCTGTTGATTGCCATATGGATGAAGCTGGAAAGATCATATATGACAGTTGGAACGAACAGTACCTTATTCCTGCAATGCTTAAGCTGATACAGGATCAACATAACGAACTTATAAATCAGTCTATGAAAATTCAGAATCTGGAAATCAGATTACTATTCATGAATGCGTAAAGGAGAAAAATCATGGGAAAATTACAAATCATTTTTGCAACAGCAGCAAGTAACAGATTCATTATTTTAGTATTATTGGCGATTGTAGGAGATACGCTGTTCGGGTGCTTCCGTGCAATTAAGGAGCATAAGTTTAACAGCAACTTTGGAATTGACGGAGCAATCCGTAAGGCAAGCATGGTAGCAGCCATCTTGTTCTTTGTGTTCGTGGATTACATAGTGCAAGTGAATCTGATTGGGTTCATCCCACAAGAAATCCGGGACTATCTTAACTTGCAGAGCGTAGGCATGACAGAGTTTTTTGCACTGCTATTCATAGCGTATGAAGCAGTTAGCATCATCAAAAACATGACATTATGCGGATTGCCGGTGAAGAAGGTATGGATTTACTTGAAGAACTTCTTGAACAAATACACAGATGAGTTACCAGATGATGATGAGTTAGAAAAGGAAGGTGTTACATATGAAGATAAGCACAACAGGATTAAATCTCATTAAGTCATTTGAGGGATGCCGACTTACTGCATACAAATGCCCGGCAGGAGTATGGACGATTGGTTACGGTCATACCGGTAATGTAAAGTCTGGCCAGAAGATCACGCAGGCGAAAGCAGAATCATATCTTAAATCAGATCTTGCTAAGTTTGAGAAGCATGTAATGTCTTATGACAAGAAATATAACTGGAATCAGAATGAGTTTGATGCGTTAGTAAGCTTTGCATATAATATTGGTTCGATTACGCAGCTTACAGCTAACGGTACCAGAACGAAGAAGCAGATCAGCGAGAAGATTCTTGCGTATGATAAGGCTGCAGGTAAGACATTGGCAGGACTTATTAGACGTAGACAGGCAGAGAAAGCACTCTTTGATAAACCGGTTGCTAAAAAGAGTACGACCGCCACAAAGAAAAGCACAACTTTGAAGAAGGGTGACAGAATCCGTATCAAGGCTGGGGCAAAGGATTTGAATACGAAAGGAAAATATGCATCTTTCGTATATAAGACGACATACATTATCCATAGCATTAAAGATAAAAAGGTAGTCTTTGGAAACGGATCTGTAATAGTGGGTAAGGTAAAGGAATCCGATTGTTATAAGGTCTGATATATACTTACACCTTTTTGGCACCGAGGAGTTAGGTCATGAAGAGATGGTATCAACGATCATTACACAATTGACAAAAGATCTGACAATGAAAGAAATTGAGGATTCCGGGTTTTATCAGTATTATGTAGATCATACGATCGGAATCTGGCCACAGGCGGCAAGTGGTATGCCATTTTCAACTGCAACATTGCAGTCAACAGGAGATGCAATAACGGATCTTCATGAAGACCTTGCTGCGGAACAGAAAGCACGCCTGACATATGATAACATTTTGCGGTTGTGTAAAGATGAGCCGGATGTATATGATGCAATTAAGTTCCTTCGAGCCCGTGAGATGGTGCATTATCAGAGATTTGGTGAAAGTCTTCGCCTGATTCAGGATGATTTAGACTCAAAGAATTTCTATGCATTTAATGCCGGATTTGATAAGAAGGCGACCTGTTTGTAATATATAACATTTTGTATCCGACAAAACCATCTTCCGCAGACGCTGCCGGAAGATGGTTTTTTGCCGGAGATCTTTGGAATCTGCACATTGCAGTTTTATTGGAACTTTGATATACTAAGAGGTAATGATTGGGAATAATAGAATTCACATTTTATATGATTGGGAGGACGTCCTTTATGAATAACAATGGACTAATGATGCAGTATTTTGAGTGGTATCTGCCGGAGGATCACAAACTTTGGGAAAAGGTAATGGAAGAGGCTTCAAAGTTAAAGACATTGGGTGTTAGTTCTTTATGGCTTCCACCTGCTTATAAGGGAGCGGCAGGTGACAAAGATGTAGGATATGGCGTGTACGATCTGTATGATTTAGGAGAATTCAATCAGAAGGGAAGCGTTCCAACAAAGTATGGAACGAAGAAACAGTATATTGATATGATCCGTGAAGTTCAGAAGAAGGGGATTGATATCTATGCAGATGTTGTTCTGAATCACAAGATTGGTGCAGACGAGACGGAATATATTCAGGCAGAGGAATTTAATGCGACAAGCCGGAATCAGATGGTTGGTGATGAGAAGACAATCTGTGGATGGACGAAGTTTACGTTTCCGGGACGAAAGGGCAAATATTCGGATTTTACATGGAATTGGACACATTTTGATGGAATAGACTGGGATCAGCAGGCAACAAAGAATGCAATATATCGGTTTGTTGGAAAGACATGGGATGAAGCGGTTGATGATGAGAATGGCAATTATGATTATTTAATGGGTGCAGATCTGGATTTTGAGAATCCGGAAGTACGGGATGAATTATACCGTTGGGGTGCATGGTATCTTAAGATGACAGGTGTTCACGGATTGCGATTAGATGCGGTTAAACATATCGGATATTCCTTTTACCGGGATTGGCTTCCGGCAATGCGGGAAGCTTGTGGCAGGGATCTGTTCTGCGTAGGTGAGTATTGGCACTGGAATGTTAATCGATTGGAACAATATCTTGAGAATGTTAATTATGAGATGTCTTTATTTGATGTTCCGTTACATATGCATTTTCATGATGCATCAAAGGCACACGGGGACTACAATATGGCAACTATTTTACATGATACGTTAGTGTCACGACATCCGATTCAGACGGTAACATTTGTGGATAATCATGATACACAGCCAGGACAGGCATTACAATCATGGGTAGAAGATTGGTTCAAACCACATGCGTATGCGATCACATTGCTTAGAAGAGATGGATATCCGTGTATGTTCTATGGGGACTATTACGGAATTCCGCATGATAATATTGCACCTAAAAAGGCACTTCTGAATAAGATGATGAAGGTGCGGAAACGCCTTGCCTATGGGGATGAACATGATTATTTTGATGATTATAATGTAGTAGGATGGACAAGGGAAGGCGATGATGAACATAAGAATTCGGGAATTGCAGTCGTAATGTCTGACAGCACAGGTGGAAGCAAGAGAATGTATATCGGTAAGAAGTTTGCCGGACAGTTCTTCAAAGATGCGTTAGGAAATGCCAAGTATAATATTAAAATTGATGATGACGGTTGTGGAGATTTTTATGTGAATCGGGAGACCGTTTCAATCTGGATCAATGAAGCAGTCAAATTATAAAATGAACAATGCAGGCCGAAATGGCTTGCATTGATTTTATATCTATATTATAATGAAAACACTTTAATACAGTGAAGAGTTACAGAACAGAAGATTGTTTGCTGAATAGATTATATAGATGGAGTGTAGAATATGGGGAAAACAATTAGAACCAAAGCAGTTAAGGAAATGTTTGATGCGATTCTAACATTGGAAGAAGAGGAAGAATGCTATAAGTTTTTTGAGGATGTATGTACCGTGAATGAAGTACTTTCGCTGGCACAGCGATTTGAAGTTGCCAAGATGCTGACACAGGGACATACCTATATGGAGGTGGCAGAGCAGACCGGAGCTTCTACAGCAACAATTGCCCGGGTGAATCGATCGTTGAATTATGGTGGAGAGGGTTACGAGATGGTCTTTGCACGACTAAGAGAAAAAGGGCTTATGGAATAGAGATAACAAAAACCATTGCATGTTGATGTGCAATGGTTTTTGTTATGTTACTGTTGTTCTTTTTTGGACTGCTTTTCTTTTTGCTTTGCCTCTTTTAATTCTGCCTTTGAAGGAACCGGAGGCTTAACAGAATCGATCAAACGTTCGATCAGTTGTTTCTTTGCATAAATGTCATAACTTAACATTATAATCATGGCAAATGTCTTCAGATAATCATCGGATTCTCCAAATTGCTGTTCTGCAATCTTACATACTTCCTCAATGTTATCGCGGATATGGATACCATATTGCTGTTCTAACTGGAATAGGTTGTTATAGATATCGGACATGGTAGTGCCGGATTCTGCATGAAAATAGGAATCTGTCATAGGTGATAGCAGGTTCTGAATATCACTGATTGACAGAAAGCTTTTCATGTAATAGATATAGATCAACAGAATGATATGATCTTTGGAATATTTCTTCTTGTCAGAAGGTGGCAACAGAGCGTTCTTGGAATAATTATTGATCATTGTTTTGGTTAGTATCTTATCATCTGCCTGCCGTTTGTTTCCTGCTAACTGCTTATCCATGAAAGTGGTGATCTGATCCATATATAACTCGATAGAAGGGATATCTTCCGGGGATATATAGTCTAATTGAATCCATTGTTTAATTTGTTTTTCTATTTCTTTAAATGCAAAAGTATTCATAATTGTCCTCGCTTACCGGATGTTGTTCCAATTGGTTAAATTGTACTATATATATCACAGTATATAGTTTTTAAAACTATATTGCAAGGGATTATTAAAAAATAATCTTATTTTCGGTGTACTTGTTTCATGATATCGATTGCGGTTGCGGCTTTGTTCATGGTATAGATATGTATGCCGTCGACATCATTTTCAATCAGATCATTGATCTGTTCTACGGCATATTCAATGCCGGCCTTGCGTAAATCATCCGGATTATCCGCATATTTGGCAACCATACTGCTTAATTTGGTAGGTACAGAGGTGCCCGATAAGGATACACTCGTTCCAAGCTGTTTGGCAGCGGTGATCGGCATAATACCGGTTGAGATTGGGACATTGATTCCGCTCTTGCGTGCGAGTTCCCGGAATTCATAGAAACGTTCATTATCAAAAAACATCTGAGTGATCAGAAAATTGACACCGGAGTCTACTTTTTCCTTTAAATAATGAAGATCACTTTCGCGGGTTTCTGATTCCGGGTGAATTTCAGGATAACATGCAGCGGCTACACACAGATCGGAATGTTTGTGGATGATCTGAATAATGTCACTTGCGTGGAGAAATGTACGATTGCTATAATCTTCGTCGCTCATATCCCGTGGACGGTCACCACGCAGGGCCAGTACATTACAGACACCTTTTTGTTGTAATTTATCCAGAAAATCAATCAGAAATTCAGAATTCATTGCAACGGCGGTTAAATGTGCAATCGCTTCAATCTCGCATATATTCTGAATATAAGAAGCAATCGTTGCGGTTTTTTTGGAATTGCTGCCGCCGGCACCGTATGTTACACTGATAAAGTCGGGGTTCAGAGTTTTTAACTGGTCTAAAGTCTTGTATATGTCATAAATATCATCATTTCTTTTTGGAGGGAAGACCTCAAAAGAAAATACGGTTTTGCCGGGCTGGTAAATGTCTTTGATCATAGTGTTGTTCCTCTTTCGTAATATATAAGTAAGATAATTATAGCATAAGAATGAAATGGGGGCAATTCTGCATATGGACGAAATTTATGAACCGAAATTTATGACCAAAACATATATTCGAAAAATTGGATGAAAAGAATTGCGTAGCGTTATCAAATCATGTATACTTAAAAAATCAGTAATACGACATGAAAATAAGAGGTATAGTTTATATGAATGGATTAAATGATAAACAGGATGCAGCAGTACAACATACGGAAGGCCCGTTGCTTTTATTAGCGGGTGCAGGAAGTGGCAAGACCAGAGTACTGACGCATCGAATTGCTTATTTAATTGAACAGGGGGTAAATCCTTACCATATCCTTGCAATCACATTTACGAACAAAGCGGCACAGGAAATGAGGGAAAGGGTAGACCGTATTGTATCTTATGGAGCAGAGAGTGTATGGGTATCAACATTCCATTCTCTATGCGTGCGTATTTTAAGAAGATATATTGACCGGTTGGAATATGAGAACAATTTTACGATTTATGACAGTGATGATCAGAAGACAGCGATAAAGGCATGCCTTAAGAAACTCAATATGGACCCGAAACAATATCCGGAACGAATGTTGATGTCGGAGATTTCCAAGGCAAAGGAACGTTTTGTGTCACCTTCCGAATATGACAGAGAAGCAAGCGGACAATACCGCAAGATGCAGATTGCAAAGGTTTACAGAGAATACCAGGATCGTTTGAAGCAGAGTAATGCGTTAGATTTTGATGATCTGTTATATAAGACGGTAGAACTTTTCCAGTTTCATCCGGATGTATTGAAGCAGTATCAGGATCGTTTTCAATATATTATGGTGGATGAGTATCAGGATACAAATCATATTCAGTTTTTACTGATCAAGCAGTTGGCAGAGAAATATCGCAATCTGTGTGTAGTGGGAGATGATGATCAGTCTATTTACAAATTCCGGGGAGCCAACATTTATAATATATTGAATTTTGAGGAAGAATATCCGGAGGCAAAGGTCATAAAACTGGAACAAAATTATCGTTCAAGTGGCAATATTCTAAAGGCTGCCAATGGGGTGATTGCGAATAATAGTGGCAGAAAGGAAAAAGCACTCTGGACACAAGCAGAAGATGGTGAGAAAATTCAATTTTCTTTGTATGATACGGAATATATGGAAGCAGAAGGTGTGGTGCGGGAGATTGCAAGACAGCACAGAGAAGAGAACCGTCCATATAATGATTTTGCGATTCTATACAGAACGAATGCACAGTCCCGTATTTTTGAAGAAAAATTACTCATGCATAATATTCCATATAAGATCATTGGAGGGCTGAATTTCTACGGCAGAAAAGAAGTAAAGGATATCATCTGCTATCTGAAGGTGATCGACAACGGCTGGGACAGTATAGCTGTTCGAAGAATTGTAAATGTACCCAAAAGAGGAATTGGCGTAGCGAGTGTAGATAAGATCCAGGCATATGCGGATACCTATGAAATGAGTTTATTAGATGCGATGTATGAGGCTTCGAATATACCGGGCTTGAATCGTTGTGTAGCGAAGGTGGAAGCATTTACGGAATTGATATCAGATCTGAGGGATATGTTGGAACAGGGCGTATTCTTAAGTGAGGTGTTTGATGCGGTGCTGGATAAGACCGGATATATGGAAGAGCTGGCAGCGGAGCAGACAGACGAGGCAGAGGCGAGAATCGAGAACCTGGCAGAATTAAAGAATAAGATCGTCAAATACGAGCAGGAGACAGAGAATCCGACACTTTCCGGTTTGTTGGAAGAGATTGCGTTAGTGGCGGAAGTGGATGAAGTTCAGGAGTCGGAAGAGAAAGTTCTTCTTATGACGTTACATAGTGCAAAAGGATTGGAATTCCCGTGCGTATTTTTGGGTGGAATGGAAGATCGTTTATTTCCAAGCGGGATGGCATTGGATTCGGATGATCCGGACGCAGAGGAAGAAGAACGCCGATTGTGTTATGTTGGAATTACACGTGCAAAAGAACGATTGTATTTAAGTGCTGCAAGGCAGCGTATGATGAGAGGAAAGACGGACTATAATCCGATATCCCGTTTTGTGAAGGAAATTCCCAAGGATGTAATCTCAATGAATGGGGAAGGCTCTTATGCGGTAAAACGTCAGAATCAGGCTTCTTGTGAAGCGAGAAAGACACTGGAACAACGGAGTGCAAGTGTGACGGGAAAACCATATTCTTTTGGAACTGCTGCGGGAAGCAAACCGGCATTTGGTAAGGAATTCAAAGTGGAACGGCTTCAGATTGATTATGCGGTAGGCGATCGGGTACGTCATATCAAATTTGGTGACGGAACAGTGACGGAACTGGTCTCCGGTGGCAAAGATTATGAGGTTACCGTGAAATTTGACAAAGTTGGTGTGAAACGGATGTTTGCCTCTTTTGCCAAATTAAAAAAATTGCCAAATTAGAGTGAAAATTATATAGAAAATTCACATATTTATATAGTAAATCCGATAGAATTATGGTATACTAAATCCATATATGAGATAAGAGGAAAGGAAGGTATTGGATAATGAAGAATTTAGATGATTTAATCAATGCAGCTAAGATTCAGGAGTTGATCAAGCGGGAGGATCCACAGGAGAAAGCTACAAGAAGAATCCTTTGGGTATTTGCTGTGATCGGTGCAATTACTGCTGTTGCAGGTATTGCGTATGCAGTATATCGCTATTTAACTCCGGATTATCTGGATGATTTTGATGATGATTTTGATGATGACTTTGATGATGATTTCTTTGATGAAGAGGAAGAGGTTAAGCCTGCAAAAGCATCGGAGACATCTGCAACTGAAGCCTAGCATCCGGATACACGGAATCTGACAAAAAGAACTATTGTCTTATTGCAATAGTTCTTTTTGTTTGCTATTATGTAGGTTGCGAAAAGCAGAATGTTTTTTGCTTTTTGAATCTATCAGGAAGGAATATATACCATGTTATCGATTATTTTACCAACGTATAATGAAGAGGGAAATATAGAGAATGCTTATCATAAGATCAAAGAGGTATTAGCACCAAAAGGAATTCAATTTGAACTTGTTTTTGTAAATGATGGATCGAAAGACAGAAGTTTTGAGATTATTCGTCAGTTGGCAGATAAGGTTACGGATGCAAAGATCTTAGGATTATCATTTTCAAGAAATTTTGGAAAAGAGGCGGCAATTTTTGCAGGATTATCTCATGCGACCGGAGATGTGTGTGCGGTAATGGATTGTGATATGCAGCATCCACCGGAGACTTTATTGGATATGTATGCATTATGGCAGGAAGGATTTGAAATAATTGAAGGCGTGAAACGGAGCAGAGGAAAAGAGAACTTTATTTACAAGGGTTTTGCAAAGTTATTCTATAGTCTGATCAGTCGTTCCAGCGGAATTGAGATGCAGCGTTCTTCCGACTTTAAGATGTTAGACCGAAAAGTTGTGGATGAATATATTAAGTTGCCAGAGAGGAATATTTTCTTCCGGGCACTTTCGTCATGGCTGGGTTATAAGAGTGCCATTGTAGAATTTGATGTGAAGGAGAGAACTTCCGGTACTACAAAATGGTCGGCAAAATCACTTGTGAAATATGCAATCGGAAGTATATGTTCTTTTACTACAGCACCAATGCAGTTGATTACGTTGTCCGGTATTCTGTTTTTCTTCTTTGCAATCATATTAGGAATACAGTCACTTGTAAAATGGGTGTCAGGTACGGCATTGGAAGGTTTTACCACGGTAATTCTGTTGTTGCTGATCACGGGCAGTCTGATCATGATCAGTTTAGGTATTATAGGTTATTATCTTGCACGCATCTATGAAGAGATCAAGGGAAGACCGAGATGTATTGTGGATGAAGTGGTGAAAAACAGATAAAATAAGAATTTTAAAAAAAATTAAAAAAAATTGAAAAAAGGACTTTACAAATGGTACATTATTTGTTAATATAACAAACGTGCTGTTTGGAAAGTATCAACACAGTCGCTTACAGAGCGAAATAATTTCAAAAAAGTTGAAAATAATGGTTGACAAGTCAAACACATTTTGATATAGTAGTTGTTGCGTCAGCGATGACACCGTAAGAACGGGGTGTGGCTCAGCTTGGCTAGAGCGCTTGATTTGGGATCAA
>HF987827.1:1705-11183 GCA_000431135.1 Clostridium sp. CAG:590 | reverse complement strand
CCGTCCCTTACGCTGTGCAAGGGGAAGAAGCTGTTGTAATATATCTATGTATACATCACTGACGTTACGGATCATCTGTGCATCTTCAGCAGAATACGGTTCATAAACCGCCGCTACGGTAAGACCTGCTTTCTTGGCCGTAATCATGGAATGAAGAGAATCTTCTACCATAATAAGGTCTTTACATGGCACCCCAATACACTGTGCCACTTTCTCATAATATTCCGTATAACTTTTGCTATATCCAATATCCGTACAGGTATAGATTGCGTCAAAGCAATTCCACACACCAAGATTGGATAAGGCTCCTCGGACATTCTCTGTCTCCGATGCAGTAGCCAGATACAGATGATAGCCTTGTTCTTTAAGCGCATGTATCGTCTCCTGCATTCCCGGTCTGGCATCTGCCTGCCAATAACGTTCCCGGATAAATGCTGCCACTCCATCTGCCAATGCGTGCTCTGTGACATCAATCTGCGGATATAATTGCTTAATATAGGCTGCCGCCTCTAACAGACTTAATGTAGCACAATCCGTATCAATTGAAGATGCGGCATCTATGCCCCAAACCTGCTTTAGATACAGACTTGCAGAATGTTCCCAGATTGGCATGGAATCGATCAACACGCCATCCACATCAAATATAATATGCTCCCATTGTTTCATCATATCACTACTCCATTACAGTGATCTATTTCATGTTGAATGACCTGTGCCATTTTTCCAGAATATCTCCCGTGTTGTTTTCTAAAATTCTGATCCAGATAATCTACTTCAATCTCTTGATATCTCGTGCAATCTCTTACTCCATTAAGAGATAAACAACCCTCCTCTGTCTCATATTCTCCAGATTTGGCAGTGATAACTGGATTAATCATTGCAATTTGAAATGGACCCGTTGCCACTACAATTATATTCTTCTTCACACCGATCATATTAGCCGCCATACCCACGCAACGATCCTGATTTGACCTCAGCGTATCTAGCAGATCCACAACCACTTGTTTGTCAGTCTCTGTCGCATTTACTGACTTTTGTGCAAGAAATAATGGATCTCTCATTATTTTCTTTACCATATTTCTCCTCCAAATCTCTTACATATGCCATCAAAAAAGGGCTATCGGTAAACAAATCATCTACACAATAACCCTTCTCTATGACACTCTTACGCTCTAACCGCTTCTGACATTCCTGTCATGCGGGGTTCATTCCTTACTCTACAGAATAATTCGGTGCTTCCTTGGTAATCTGGATATCATGCGGATGACTCTCTTTCAAAGAAGCTGCAGAGATCTGAACAAACTCAGCTTTCTCATGTAATTCTTCAATTGTCTTAGATCCACAATAACCCATACCGGAACGAAGTCCGCCAAGTAACTGGAATACGGTATCTTCTACTGTTCCCTTATATGCAACACGTCCTTCTACACCTTCCGGAACTAACTTCTTAGCATTTGCCTGGAAGTAACGATCCTTACTTCCGTTCTCCATAGCGGCAATAGAACCCATACCACGATATACCTTGTACTTACGTCCCTGATACAACTCGAACTGTCCTGGTGACTCGTCCGTTCCTGCAAACAGACTACCCATCATACAAACATTCGCACCTGCTGCCAATGCCTTAGTAATATCGCCTGAATACTTGATACCGCCATCTGCGATAACCGGAATACCATACTCTTTTGCTACATCATAAGCATCCATGATCGCTGTGATCTGTGGAACACCGATACCTGCAACAATACGGGTTGTACAGATAGAACCCGGTCCGATACCGATCTTAACCGCATCTACCCCCATCTTGATCATAGCTTCTGTACCACTTCTAGTTGCAACGTTACCGGCAATAACCTGAAGATCCGGATACTTGTCACGGATCAGCTTAAATGTCTTAAGAACGTTAGCGGAATGACCGTGTGCTGTATCGATCACAATCGCATCTACCTTAGACTTCACTAACTCATCTACACGATCTGTAATGTCCGGTGTTACACCAACGGCTGCTGCACAAAGGAGTCTTCCCTGAGAATCCTTTGCAGAATGTGGATACTTGATTGTCTTCTCAATATCCTTAATCGTGATCAATCCCTTAAGATTATAATTCTCATCTACAATCGGAAGCTTCTCTTTACGAGCTGCACCTAAGATCTTCTTTGCTTCCTCTAATGTAATACCCTCTCTTGCGGTAACCAGTCCTTCGGATGTCATAGACTCCCGGATCTTCTTCGTATAATCTGTCTCAAACTTAAGATCACGGTTTGTGATGATACCAACCAACTTACCATTCTCACAGATTGGCACACCGGAAATGCGGAACTTTGCCATTAACTTGTCTGCATCATCTAATGTATGATCCGGTGAAAGAGAAAACGGATCTGTAATGACACCATTCTCGGAACGCTTAACCTTATCTACTTCCTCCGCCTGTGCCTCGATCGACATGTTCTTATGGATAACTCCAATACCACCCTGTCTGGCCATTGCAATTGCCATTCTGTGCTCCGTAACGGTATCCATTCCGGAACTCATAAGAGGAATCTGTAACTGAATTTTCTTTGTAAGCTGTGTTCTCAAATCAACGTCATTTGGAATTACTTCTGAATATGCAGGAACCAATAAAACGTCGTCAAAAGTAATGCCTTTTCCAATAATTTTACTCATTTTCTCTTCTGCCCTTTCTTGATATTTTTGTAATATTAATCCTCATATACACAAATGTATAACTTGACATATTCGTTCCCATCCAACAGTAACGGTACACAGATTGGATCAATATCCGACTTAATCTGCAGATCCGTTCCTACCATGGAGATCGGAGGCGTTATATCAATTAACTTACCTTGTGTAGAGAATATTGTCGCTGTGTTTCCCATGATCATGTTACTCAGCTCATTCAAAGCTGAACATGCCATCTCATCTAACTCTGCAATCGGCATTCCAAACATCATCTTGCTTGCAATATCTTTCGCATGTTCTAATTCCATCGTCAAAACAGCCTGTCCCTTCATCTGTCCGACGATACCTACCGTAATCGTGTATGTCGGTTTCTTAAATGAAAAATCAGCAAATGAAGGTTTCCCTACTGCGAGCTTCAATTGGGTTACACTTTCAAAAATGCTGATCGTTGACTGTAAAAACGGGTTAATGTTATTAACATCTAGTGCCTTCCTCATTGTGGTCCTCTTTTCTGCGTGTTGCTAAATAATATACATATTATACATGAATCCATGCCACATAGCAAATAGAAAAAATGACTTTTTTTCAGCAATTTTGAATTTTTCCTATTATATCACCTGTTCTATTTTTTTCAAGCCTTTTTTCCGAAATTTCCTGTTTTTTCTTTTTTAAACCTATGGTATACTATTATACTAGATTATTGTTTCATTTTGTGTGTTATGTACTTTCTTACCGTAACAGACATATACTATAGAACAGAACACAATTGGAGGATACCATGAACAGACATTTCAATGATTTACTACCGGATATCGTGAATGCAATTAATTATAATTACACGCAATCTGATCTGCTGCTTGGCAAATCAGACAAATACCTTCCTGTACGAAGTACCATCATCGACATTTTAGATGATCTGAAGCGTTTAATGTTTCCCGGATATTTCAGCACAGACCGGGTGGATGTCACCAATGCTTCTTACTATACCGGACAGATTCTTTCAAGTCTGCACCTCAAATTAAGAAAACAGATTGCACTTGCACTTGCTTATGATCGGGAACCCGGCATTTTTTCTTCTAATCCGGATATTATCGCAGAAGCAGAGAATATATGTTGTAATTTCTTTGAATCCGTTCCCCATATACAGGAAATGCTGTTACTTGATGTACAGGCAGGCTATGATGGTGATCCGGCCGCTGATAACAAAGAACAGATCATATTCTCTTATCCCGGATTTTATGCGACTTTCGTTTATCGTATCGCCCATGAATTATATAAGATGAAAGTTCCATTTATTCCAAGGGTCATGACGGAACATGCTCATGGCAAGACCGGAATTGATATTAATTCCGGAGCCACGATCGGTAAATATTTCTTTATGGATCATGGAACCGGAATTGTAATCGGCGAAACAACCATCATCGGCGACTATGTAAAATTATATCAGGGTGTAACATTAGGTGCATTAAGTACACGTGGCGGTCAGCATCTTGCGGGTGTCAAACGGCATCCAACCATTGAGGACCGTGTAACGATCTATTCAAACGCAACTGTCCTCGGAGGAGAGACCATTATCGGAGCAGATTCCGTGATCGGCGGCGGTGCATTTATTACAAGCTCCATTCCTGCCAACACGCGTGTCTCTGTCACCCCTCCGGAATTAGCGATCAAACAGGATACACATACCCGGTTATCCGCTACAGACTATGTATACGAAATCTAAAGAAAAGGAAACAACATTATGGTACTCGCATGTCAGAATATCTCAAAAGCATATGGTGTAACAGAGATACTCAACCATATCAATTTTCATATAGAAGCAAAAGAAAAACTTGCCATCGTTGGAATCAACGGCGCTGGCAAGTCTACTTTACTTAAGATCATTATGAACGAAGAAGAAGCCGACGAAGGACAGGTTGTCATTGGCAAAGACATTACCGTCGGTTATCTGGCCCAACACCAGAATTCTTATTATGACAAGACTATTTACGAAGAGCTGTTAAGCGTCAAACAGGATGTCATTGATCTGCAGGAACAGATCCGGCAGTTAGAACAGGACATGAAACATTTAGAAGGTGCTGAATTAGAAGATGCACTCGAACGATATACCCGGATGAATCATACCTTCGAAATGCAGGACGGCTATGCTTTTGAGAGCCAGATCACCGGAATTCTCAAAGGTTTAGGTTTCGAAGAATCTGAGTTTAACCGGCCGGTCAGTGAACTATCCGGCGGACAAAAGACCAGAGTCTCACTCGGTCGCCTTCTGCTATCACGTCCGGATATCATTTTGTTAGACGAACCTACCAACCACTTAGATCTTAACAGCATTGCCTGGTTAGAGGGATATCTGCGGGGCTATGACGGTGCTGTTATCATCGTATCCCATGACCGTTATTTCTTAGATAAGATCGTTACAAAAGTGATCGAGATTGAGAACACACAGGCAACGATCTACCACGGCAATTACAGTTATTACGCCCAAAAACGGGAAGAAGTCCGTCTGTCCAAATACCGGGCTTATATGAACCAGCAGGCAGAGATCAAACATCAGGAAGAAGTCATTGCCAAATTGAAGCAATTTAACCGCGAGAAATCTATCAAACGGGCAGAAAGTCGCGAAAAAATGTTAGACAAGATGGAACGACTGGAAAAGCCACAGGAAATCCACGACGAGATGCGGTTGACACTGACTCCCGACGTAGAAAGCGGCAATGATGTATTGCTTGTCGAAGGTCTTTCCAAATCTTTTGATGGCAAAACAATCTTTTCCAATGTGAATATAGACATCAAACGAGGGGAACGAGTAGCCTTGATCGGTAATAACGGAACCGGCAAGACCACCATTTTGAAGATCATTAATCAATTACTCCCTAAAGATTCCGGCAAGATCACATTAGGTGCACAGGTTCACATCGGTTATTATGACCAGGAACATCAGGTATTACATGCAGAAAAAACGATTTTTGATGAGTTGCAGGATACATATCCGCAGATGAATAATACAAGGGTTCGTAATGTTTTGGCCGCCTTTTTATTTACCGGCGAAGATGTATTTAAGAAGATTGCTGATCTAAGCGGTGGTGAACGCGGTCGTGTCAGCCTCGCTAAGTTAATGCTTTCCAATGCAAACTTTTTAATATTGGACGAGCCAACTAACCATTTAGACATTACCTCCAAAGAAATTTTAGAGAATGCCCTTAATAATTACGTCGGCACTATTCTCTATGTTTCCCATGATCGTTATTTCATCAACCAGACAGCAACCCGTATTTTAGATCTTTCTCCAAACGGTATTACTTCTTACATCGGAAACTACGATTATTACATCGAACAACAATTGGTATCCACTGCACAGTCAGAAGAAAAAGCTGCTGTTGTCAAGGAAGAAACAGAGACAAAAAAAGACTGGAAACGTTCCAAAGAAGAACAGGCAAGGGAACGGAAACGACAAAACGATATTAAAAAAACCGAGACACGGATCGAGGAATTAGAACAGCTTCTATCTTCCCTCGAAGAAGAGATGTCTCTTCCGGAAAATGCAACCAATGTTGCGAAACTAACCGAGATCACAACCCGGCAGGCCGCCGCAACCGAAGAACTGGAAGCCCTTTACGAAACCTGGGAGTCCCTTTCCGAAGCCTAACCCTTGTACCGCATAAGGGGCGGACGCTGTGCAAGGAAAATCATTTCTTCTCATCAACAAGGATCACTCCTGGCTTTGGATTCTCCTTCACCGCTCCTACCACCGGATGTGGCACATACATTTCTTCCAGGTATGCAATATCCTCATCGGTTAATCTTACATTTAATGCACCAGCCGCATCATCAAGATAAGCAGTTTTAGTCGCTCCAATGATCGGTGCTGCAATTCCTTTTGCCCACTGCCATGCAAGGGCAATCTGAGACATCTTGCAACCATGCTTTCCTGAAAGCTCATGCACGCGTGCTACCACCTGCATATCCTGTTCTTTCATCCGGTCATATTTACCCATTGCCACCCGGTCTGTCTTGCTGCGTAAAGAACCGGTATTCCACTCCGGACGACTGAGATGTCCCGCTGCTAATGGGCTATATGGCATCAAAGACACACCCATCTGCTTACAGATTGGAATCAATTCACGCTCGTCTTCGCGATACAACAGATTATAATGATTCTCCATTGTACTAAATGATGTCCATCCATGCTCCTTCGCTACAAGCTGCATATTATAGAACTGATAACCATACATGGCAGAAGCACCGATTGCTCTGACTTTTCCTGCCTTCACAAGTGCATCCAAAGCTTCCATCGTCTCTTCGACCGGCGTATCAAAGTCAAATCGATGAATAATATAGAGATCAAGATAATCGGTTCCCAACCGCTGCAATGTTCCGTCAATCTCTCTTGCAATTGCCTCCTTAGATAAACGTCCATCATTAAAATAGACCTTAGACGCAATCACAACCTTATCTCTTGCGATATTATTGCGAATCGCCTTTCCCAAGTATTCCTCGCTTGTTCCAGCAGAATAGCAGTTCGCAGTATCAAAGAAATTGATACCAAGATTCAATGCATGTTTGATCACTTTCTCGCTTTCTGTCTCGTCAAGCGTCCAGTCATGCATGGTTCCTGCTTTACCAAAACTCATACATCCGATGCAAATTTTCGATACTTCCAAATCGGTATTTCCTAACTTGGTATATTCCATATAAGCTCCTTTTCTTCTATCTTATCATTTCCTGATCCGTATAACTTATCCATAAAACAACTTACTGTTACTTTAACTTACCATATTCCTCATCCGAAACAGGCTCACACCATTCATTAGAGCACGCTTCTCCCGGTACTTCAATTGCTAAATGAGAGAACCACTCATCCGGTGCCGCACCATGCCAATGCTTTACTTCTGCGGGGATATTGATGCAGTCCCCCGGCTTCATCTCGATCGCTTCTTTTCCCTCTTCCTGATAATAGCCTCTTCCACCTACGCATACCAGAATCTGTCCGCCACCATTTTTCGCATGATGGATATGCCAGTTATTACGGCATCCCGGCTCAAAGGTTACATTAAATACACCAACCTGTTCCTTGGAAACCGGAGCAAGATAACTCTGTCCGATAAAATACTTCGCAAATGCATCATTTGGCTCACCAATTGGAAATACCATAGACTTTGCATGGGCGCGCATTGCTTCATCTTCATAAGGAAGATCTCCCTCATCCTGTGCCCATACCTCTTTGGCAAGATTAAATACTGCCCAGCCCTTTGGCCATCCCACATAAAATGCTACATGTGTAATGATCGCTGCAATCTCCTTCCGGGTTACCCCATGTGCCTTTGCATTCTGCAAATGAAATACAAGCGAAGAATCTGTAATTCCGGATGACATTAATGCTACCACTGTAATCATGCTTCTGGTCTTCACATCAATATCCTGATTATTCCAATTCTCTCCAAAAAGCACATCATCATTAAAATGTGCAAACTGTGGTGCAAATTCTCCAAGTGCATTTCTTCCTGCTGTCTGTACAATCTTTCCCATTGTTACATTTCTCCAATCTTATAATGTATTTACCCAATCTGTAATCTCTGTCTTTGAAGCGCGGTTCAAAAGTCTTCCCTCTACAATCTGTGCATTTGGTGCGGATGGCTGCAATTCCTTCACGGTATTACCGAATCCGCTTCCACCGGATGTAGCAAACAACACAATCTTCTTTCCCGCAAAATCATATGCTTCTAAAAAGGTATTGATAATGGTAGGTGCTACATACCACCAGATTGGGAAACCTAAAATGATCTCATCATACCCGCTGATATCAATCGTATTATCTGCCAATTCCGGACGAATCTTCTTATCATTCATCTCCACACTACTGCGTGACTTCTTATCCATCCAGTTCAGATCTGCTTTGGTATACGCAACCTTCGGTGTAATCTCATATATGTCACAATCTGCTGCCTCTGCAATCATCTCTGCCACTTTCCGTGTAATGCCGCTTGCACTAAAATAAGCTACTAATTTCTTACTCATATATCATTCCTCCTAATTAAAAATAGATGTATCAGATAATCTGATTACCTGATACATCTATTTTAGTGCTAATATTCGTGTATGTCTAATACCTATATTAAATTGAATCGTATGCCTGACAAGCATTAATCTCTTCTATAAATTTGTTCACTGCCTGCGAATTTGGTATATTTCTTCTCCATGCAATTACCGTATTCACAGTAATTGGTGGATATAATCTCCTTTGCACTAACAGATCTTCTCTCCAATACTTAGCTGCTCCTTCAATCGATACCTGATACCCAAGTCCATTTGCCACCATAATTCCGGCATTTGTTCCTAAGTTACTTGTAAATGATATCTGAATTTTATCAAAATCCTTGCCAAACCAATTAGCAAGCTCACTCTGTACCCCGATACGTTCCGGTATAATAAGCGGCTTATCTAAAAGATCCTGTTTCCCCACATATTCTTTTTCGGCAAGAGGATCGTCCGGACACATGCTGACAACCCAATGGTCGCTATCCGGAATCCGAATATATTCCAGTCCTTCCGTATCAACCGGCTCCATATATAGCCCAATATCTACCAGACCTTTTTCCATCATTTCATAGACAGAATCCGCAGTTGCCGTATGAATGGCAATTTGCACTAACGGATATTTCTCCTTAAATGACTTACATATCTGCGCTAATGTCTCCACTACCGTAAATTCTCCACAGCCGATTGTAACAGTTCCTTCGATCAGCTCATCGGCTCTCTTCAATTCCTCTAATGTACGCTCTTCCAGTTCTAATATCTCTAA
>HF987827.1:0-1614 GCA_000431135.1 Clostridium sp. CAG:590 | reverse complement strand
ACTTGGTGCCTAGCTCCTCTTCAAATGCAGCAAGCTGTCTGGAAAGTGTTGGCTGTGTAATATGTAATTGTTCTGCTGCTTTCGTAAAGCTCTGCTCTTTCGCTACGGTCAGAAAGTAACGTAACACCCTTAATTCCATATTTCTCCTTTATCATGATCAGGTAAGTTCTCCCTATCCACAACCATTCATTTAATCCTCTTTCCACAATGCGGACATACATCCACAATGCGAAATCTTGTATCCAGTAACTTATGACAATACGGGCATCGAACCTTCATAATAAGCCATATAAATGCTGCTATTATAATAATTAAAGCAATTACAATCAAAACCGGATTATGTCCATTCACAGGATCGTCTTCTGTCGGATAATGAAAACCGCAACACCATATTACACATCCTATCATGATTCCGATATAACCTAATATACGATTAATATTGGGATTGTTCATACCATCATCCTCCTACAACTTAACTTTGATATATGCGTGCTCTATTGCCGGAATCACTTCATCCACCAGATCTTTGGTCAGCAACCGGATACTGGATGTATTAATACAAGGATGACAACCGACATATTCACTGTTCAGCACATCTTCATCAATCAATAACTGTACTCTTTTCTCCTTATCATTCATCAGACCCATAACGCTTACGGAACCGGGTGTAATATCCAGAAACTGTTCCATATACTCCGGTTTTGCAAAAGACAATCTTGCCGACCCGATCTGTGCTGACAAATCTTTGGTACGAAATGGTTTGTCATCCGGCATCATCAACAGATAAAATGCTGTCTCCTGCCGATTACACAGGAACAGATTCTTGCAGATGGTCGCCTGCAATACCTCGTCAATTGCCTGACAGACCTCCATCGTCATTGCCGGTTCGTGATCCACCCGTTCATAGGCAATATCCAGATGATCCAATAGATCATATGTGCGAATTTCTTTTTCCAAACGACCTGTCTCATCCGAAGGTCTTCCTTTTTGTAATTCCATATTCCATTCTCCTTCTATCTTCATTTTTCCTATACTATTTGAACGTTATCATTACAATTCCATTCTATATATTGAAAAATCTATTATAAATGAGTTCTAAAATTCCTCTCTGCCTCATAATCTTATAGTAACAATTATCGGGAGGAATTTTATGGGTTCACAGACAAAAATCGTTGTAGTTAAAGCGAAAGAATTAATCTATACCGGCATTTTCCTTGTTCTTGGTATCCTATTTGTCATACTGTTAATCACTATGTTTGGAAAGGACAGAACCAAAGACTCAGCAAGTGCACAAAAATATGTCCCAGGTGTATATTCCTCAACCATTACCCTCGGAGAAAATACCCTGAATGTATCCGTAGCCGTTGACGAAGATACTATAAGCGGTGTCTCCATCGAAAATCTCAATGAAACGGTCACCACAATGTATCCTTTGTTAGAGCCTGCCTTAAATGAAATCAACAGCCAGATATCCGTTGTAGATAATGTTGATGATATCACCTATTCCAAAGAGAATCAATATACTTATATCATATTGAATCAGGCGATCAAAAATGCACTTGAACAGGCTTCCGCCACAAATTAAACTTATACCCTTGCACAGTGAAGTGAGGG